>DATLVY010000124.1:0-5020 GCA_035576845.1 Candidatus Acidiferrum sp.
AACTGATTTACGAATATAACCGTCGTGTTCGTCAAAAGTTGGAAAGCAGTACCCGCTGCAACATGCGTTTCCATCTTGCATGAGACAAAAAAGATGCCGTTCAGTTTTTGCTGGGAACCGTTGGCGCCCCCGTCGATACATATTGCACCGTTGCGAAAGCCCTCCCAACGGCAACTGGTAAAGTAGATCTGGTTGGTGTTATCGATGCTGAATCCGAAGGTGCCAGCGGCTGCGCTGTTGCGGAGCAAAACAGCTGGCTGATCGAGTGAGCCGCAATCTTCCCAGCTGCAATTATCAAACCTCGTGTCCCATACTTCGATAAAATCAACGGCCAGTCCTTGGCAGTGCGTGAAAGCTAACTCGCGGTACACACAGGAATCGGCATAATAAGAACGCAGCAGCGGACCGGGCAGCCCATTGCCATCGATGCTCATGCTATTGAGACTATCGTACCGCGCATGCCCAATGCCGGTAGCGTTACCGCTGATATCAATAAGCGGGTCGGTGCCACTTAAGCGTACGATGCTGGTAGCAAATCGGCCATCTCCGACAAGCGACGTGCCTTTATTATTGATCTTTATCCCGGTTACCATAAATATGCCGCGCGGAAAAACAACGGCGCCGCCATCGCTCGTGTCGTTAATTGCGGCTTGGATCGCATTGGTGTCATCGTGCACGCCGTCGCCAACTGCGCCATAATCGCGCACGTTGATCTCTATCGTTTGTTTCCAGATTAGGTTTGTGCCATCGTTCGAGAGGAGCAGATTCTTAATGTCCTGGCCTGGAGGATTTTTAGTACGTAACTCATCCAACCCAACCGTCCTAGCAGCCACTGTGTTGCTGCCTGCGGTGCGCGCCGTCCCATCGGGATTATGGGCAACCAATAGAAACTGGTTGAGCAGTTGTGCCCATCGGTCGTTATCGCCGCCGGGCTGTGGCAGTCTTGCCATTTCCTTGTCTCCCACCTTTATTTTTTATAAATGATGCGCCAATGCCGCACGCTAGTATGTTGCCAATAAGCCAGGCCCAGCCGACGCCCAGCAGCCCCATTCGGGGCACTAGCCATAGGCTGAGGCTAACAATCGCCGCGGTGTAGCCGATATTCATCGTCACTACCGCGCGCAGGTTTTTGGTCACTTTAAAAATAGCGCCCAGGGCCGAGTAGCCAGCTACTGGCAGGGCGCTGAGGGCAAAAATTTGCAGTAAGGTTGTGGCGCCGCCGGCGTATTGCTTGCCAAAGGTGGTCAGCAGCAAATGGCTGGCAACAGCGGTGATGATGGCAGCCGGAATGAGCAGCACGCCGATCAGCTTGGCGGCCCGGGCCACATGGCTCATCAAACTTTTTTCGTCGTGCGATCCCTCGGCAAATGCCGACTGTGTTGAGGCATAGGCAATGGTATACAGCACGCCGGCGATGGTGAACGCCATATAGTAAAAGGCAGCGTTTTTGGGGCCCATATCGGCGACGATTATCAGGGGCAGCAGCGTGGGCGGCAGCAGGTTGAGGATGCTGGACGAATAAACTGACAGCGAAAACTTCCTGACGACTTTGATGGCCTCGTGGTCGAAGAAAAAGGCAAAACGGTAGTCAAACTTGCGGTGCATCCAGGCGATACTGAGGATGACGCCCAGCAGCTGGGCAAGGCCCGACAGCGTGAAGATGGTGATGGCGTCGCCGACGATAATCAGCGGCAGTACCACTTTAAACCCACTAAACAAACTGTTGATGATAAAAATATAGCGCGCCCGCTTGTAGGCCAAAAACACGGCGTTGGTCAGCACATTGAGCCCGGTTGCCACCGTAAAAAACACAAAACTGGCAAACGCCCAGGGGCTGCGGACGATGCCGAGGCTGGGCGACACCAGCGGCAGTATTAGCCCCACCACCGTCGCCAGTATCAGGGTGAGCACGGTCACCACGATGAAGCCGCTGTTGATGTATTCGTTTTTGCGCAGCGTGCCCGGTAAGAATCGCACAAACGTCGTGTCAAAACCAGCCAGCCCGAGCAGCGACAGCAAATTAGAGACTGACAATAAGGTGGTGGCCAGCCCAACCGCCGTCGTGTCGTAGCGCTTGGCCACCACCACCCAAAACACAAAGCCGGCGCCGGCCACAACCAGTGTGGAGGCCATCAGGTAAAAGGCGTTAATAACCAGCGTATTTTTGCGCAGGTTTTTTGCCCAGGCCAGCGGCATAGCCATTGCGCTGTTCATCGGTAAATCCTCGTTGCCGCGGTGCTAAAAATCTCGTTTTTGGTTTGGTCGTAGTAGCTGACCGGGAAATCCATAATCAGCGGGCTGCTTTCGTAGTAAATATAAAATTTTTGGGCCTGAACCTGAGCTTGGTCGAGATATACAAAACTGGCGTCGGTGGTTTGAGAAGGCAAAATGCCGGTGCGGGCAAACGGGTAAAAATGGTCGTGCATCAGGGCTCGGTTCGGGTTGGCCAGCCGGACATCGGCCTGCGCCGGGACGTGCTGCCGCAGCCAGGCAAACGAGGCGCCATCGGACGCTGGTGAATAGTATAAACCATAATATAGCCCGCTGTTGTCTAAGCTGAGCGTGGGGCTGGTGCCGCCCAGAATCTGGGCGAAAAAGCCGGTAAATAACAGGAATAACACCGCGACTGCCGCAGTGGCGGCCAGTGTTTTAAGCCACCCCCACAGCGGGCGACTCACCCGGACCATGAACAGCATAATCGGCAGCAACAAGAAAATCAAAACCTGCTGGAAGGCGCGCAGGATGCCATAATTTATCGACAAAACCGGCAAAATAACCAGGCCCGTTAAAATAACCAAACTTGCCAGGTTGAGCGAGGTGAAATCGGTTTCCGAAATATGCGGTTTTTTGCGCAACAGGTTGAAGGTGACAAATAATACGCCAACCATGGCCAGCCCCTGCAAAACCTTGGCAAAATTTTGGCGCATCACAGCGATAATGGAGGGGTTGAAGCCGATTGATTTGGCTTTTGTGCCGAGCTGGGTCAGCGGCAGGTCGTCAGCCACCAGCGACGGGAAAAAATCGGCAGTAATTTGGCTGGCACTGTGGCTTTGCAGCGACTTAGTCAGGTACGACTGATACAAATTAACCTGGCTTTGGCCGCCCGAAAACAGCAAAATACTGGCCGTATCCGACGAGCGGTTATCGCTGTTAAACAGCTGCGGAATGTTGGCGAACGACTGGCGCAGCGTGGTGACCAGCCCGCTGGATGTGCCGGTAATTTGCGAATACCACAAAAAAGTCATCGCAAACAGTAATACGGCAAACAACGGCGACAATACCGTGCGCTGTTTGTGGACTTTGGCCGAAACTTGTTGGTATTTATGCCACCAGGTAATGCCCTCGGCCTGGGATTTTTTGGTCGGCCGGCTGTGCCACCACATCAAACCGAATTTGCACACCACCGCCAGCGCAAACAGCGCCACAAACATATAGGCTGTGGAATAATGCGATAGTACCGCCCCGGCCGAGCATAACGCAAACAAAAGTTTGTACTGCTTATGCTGGGCTTTGTTAGAAATAATCAGCAGCGCCAGGGCGAAAAACAGATAGGCTATACCCTGCCGGGTCAGCATGGCCGAGTCGTTAATGAAGGTTGGGTAGCAAATAAACAGCAGCACGCCGACCAACGCGCCGAGTTTAGAAACATATTGCCGCAGCAGCACAAACAACACCACCGGGCAGGCGGCAAAAATAATCTGCAAAATCACCTTAAATACAAACACGCCCGACACGCCCAGCAGGCTGGCGAACATCTGCGGCAAGATGGTGATGCTGAGGCAGGCGTTGTACGGGTCGCGGTCCATGCCGATATCCCACCGCCCTAGCGAGTGCGTCAGGCTAAAAACCTGGAACTCGCGCTCGATATCGTGCCCGACAATGTCCCAGCCGCGCAGGCTGGTCATTAGTAAAATCGTTATGCTGAGCACAAACGTGAACCAAGCCAGCAGCCCGTTTGGTAAATAACGCCGCAGTAAAAACACGTAACCAATTAAAAAAACCGCGTAGCCCAGGGCCAGCTCGGCAAACAGCGCATCTGCGCCGTTATTGAGCCGGAAAGCGCCAAACACCGCCAGCACCGGCAGCGGCAACATCAGGCCAAGCAGCAGCCAGGCGGGTTTGGAGAAGCTTTTAAACAGCCGAGCTTTTAGCTGCAGCGGCGCGCGGTTTGTTATTGTGGCGGCGGCAATCAGCAGTATCGTCACCGCGTTCCAAGCGCCAGCCGCGCCCCAAAAATCCAGCGGCCGCGCTACACCCAGCCGAAAAAGCAGCTCGTTAGCCGCCAAACCGCTGAGCATCAGCACCAGCACGCTCAGCCCAAAACTGTACAACATGCCCGCCAAAACCGTGCCCAGCAGCACTCGCATCAGTCGTAATAGCACCACGCCGGGCAACAACGCCAGGCACACAAAAAGCAAAACCTTCAGGGGCCACCAGTCGGTTAAGTGGATCAAGCCAATCAGCCCATCACTCACCGCCAGCCAGCCAACAAAAATGGCGGCGATGCTGCGGGCGCTAAGCTCCCAGGACTTCTTCATATAATGTCTCGTATCGTTTTAGGGTCGGTGGCCAGCGCATGTCTTCAGCTTTATGATAGGCTTTTTCGACTAGTTGCGGCAATGTATCGTAGTGCTTGTAATAATGCTCAATGCCATCAGCCAGACCGATTGAAGTCGGCTCGACCACGATGCCGCCATCACCGATATGCTCTTTAACACCGATGACATTGGTGCAAATAACAGGGATACGGGCGGCCATGGCCTCGAGCAGCACCAACGGCTGAGCCTCGTACAGCGAGGGCATAACCAGCGCGTTGCATGTCGCATATAATTCCATAACCTCGGCACGGGACAGACGCCCGCGAAGGGTGACGTTGCTCAGTTCGAGGTCAGCAATGAGGTTTTGGATCGCTGCTTCCTCGGGGCCTTCGCCGACAATATCCAAGTGCACATCCCGATTGGTCAGCGCCAGAGCGGTCAGCAGCGTGGGAATATTTTTTTGTTTGCTGAGCCGGCCGACG
>DATLVY010000125.1:0-4521 GCA_035576845.1 Candidatus Acidiferrum sp.
CAATTATTACTAGATTATCCATGATTCTCCTCTAATTGTTTTGCTAGTGAAAAGAGCGTGGCGTCGCTGCGCTGCGGGCCGATCAGCTGAAGGCCAATGGGTAAGTTTCCCTCGCCACATCCCGAAGGCACGCTGATGGCCGGCAACCCGGCTAGGCTAGCCGAAACAGTCATGATGTCGGCCAAATACATTTGCAACGGGTCACTGGCATTCTCGCCAATTTTAAAGGCAGTTGTTGGAGCTGTCGGCCCGAGCAATAAATCGTATGACTCAAACGCTTTTTTAAACTGGTCAATCAGCATCGTGCGCGCCGTTTGCGCCTTGCGGTAGTAGGCGTCGTAGTAGCCACTGGACAGCACGTAGGTGCCGATCAAAATGCGGCGCTTGTTTTCGGGCATAAAACCCTGGTCGCGGGTCAGGCCGTAGATATCGTCGAGCGTGCCAGCCTCGGGCGCCCGATAGCCAAATTTGATGCCGTCGTGGCGGAAAAGGTTAGAGCTGACCTCGGCAGGCACCACAATATAGTAGATAGCCAGCGCCAGGTCGACGGCGGGCAAGCTGATTTCCTCGACACTGTGGCCGAGTTTTCGTAAGTCAGCGATCCGCGCCTCGATGCGTTCGCGCACATCGGCAGCCAGGCCGTCGCTCATATACTCTTTAATTATCCCAATTTTAAGGGTGCCGAGCGGGTTGTCTTTGGGCAGATAACTGGCGCTCCGGTCAGGCAGCGTGGTGCTGTCGCGCACATCTTGGCCAGCCATAATGTCATGCACCAGGGCAGCATCGTCAGCGGTCGTCGCCAAAACGCCGATCGTGTCTGTTGAGCTAGCCATTGCCACCACACCGTAACGCGACACCGAGCCATACGTCGGTTTAAAGCCCACGACGCCGCAATAGCTGGCGGGCAGGCGCACCGAGCCGCCGGTGTCGGTACCAAGCGCAAAGGGTACGATATCCAGCGCTACTGCTGCGGCCGGACCGCCGCTGCTTCCGCCTGGCACCCGGGTTTTATCGTGCGGGTTTTTGGTTGGGCCATAAAAACTGTTTTCGGTGCTGGAACCATGGGCAAAAGCATCGAGGTTAGCCTTGGCGATCATAATCGCCCCCTCGGCTTCCAGCCGCTCAATCGCAGTGCTTTGGTAGGGGGCTTCAAACGGCTCTAAAATCTTACTAGCCGCCGTGGTTTTGACGCCAAACGTTAAAAAGTTATCCTTGACGATAAACGGGATGCCTGCCAAACGGCCAGGCTTTTCTCCCCTCGCCCGCGCCGCGTCGATGGCTGCCGCCCGTTCTAACGCCCGTTCTTTGGCTACGCCAATCGCTATGTTAAACTCAGCCTGCACGTCGCCTAGTTTGGCGAGCGCCGTCTCAACCAGGCCGCGCGCGGTCGACTTCCCGCTTTGTACATCGGCCAGCAGTTCAAAAATCGTCCGGCTCATAAAACTTTCGGCACCTTAATCTGGCCGTCTTGGACCTGCGGCACGTTTTTGAGTAGCTCTGCCTGCGGTACATTGTAGTCAATAATTTCATCTTCGCGCATCACATTTTTGAGGCCAGTAACCTGGAAGGTCGGCTCCACGCCGGCAGTATCCAGGCCGTCTAGCTGTTGCACATAGCCCAAAATCTCGTCCAGTTCGCACTGCAAACTGGCGATCTCGGCGTCGGTCACCGCAATTTTAGCCAGCGCCGCCACGTGCTTGATATCATCAATAGAAATTGTCGAAGCCATAACGTTTCAAGTATAGCAGGCTTACCCTGTTAGGGTCAAAATGTTTTGCCGGTGATTTTGGGTAATGATCGTCGCCGCGTGGCAACAAAACAAAATTCCGCACCATATTTGCCGTAGCACAGGGACATTGACAAATCTCGACTAGCATGAAACAATAGAGGCACTGTCGTTTATGGACGGCAAGTAAAAATTGAAAAGAGGGGTGCTATCATGAGCACTATTGATAAGTCTAGCAACGGCCATATCCACGTTATTAAATATCCGTGGACAACAGGTTTCGAGCCCGTTTATAAGCCAACTATCGATGAGATCCCTGGCGTGCCAGTTTGCACATTTCCAAGTTTTCCGGCATCATCTCCAGAAGCTCCTCTAGAAAGAGCAACCACTTCCTGTCGTGTTGCTACCTCCAGAGCTTCAGCTTCTACCCACAAACGAGCCAAAACCTATTTGGCGACCGGCTGGGCGCAGCTCGCTTTCTTTATGAGGCAGCTCCGCGATGATGTCGCTTTTTGTCTCATCAAGAATCTTGGGCGTGGCGGGGGTGGTCGGGATCTATTCCTAATCCAGGCCTACGTGGCCTTCTAGCCTTCCGCGCCTTGCTCCTCTGGCACTGTCCATACCAGAGGAGCAAAGACCTACAAAAGTACCTCTCTTTTCTAACCTCTATTAGCATTATCCAAACGAGAGCGTAAAAGCAACAAAACTAACAGATCTTATTTTAGTATTTGCCTTGTTTTTATCATAGCATAAGCGCTTTCTAAATTTTAAACTTTTTCAAAAATTGCGCTTTGACGATCGAGACCAACAGCAGGTATGTCCCGGTCAGTACGATCAGGCCAAGAAAGTAGAGCGGCGGCAGGGGCGAAAAACCAAGGCTCTCGGCTACTGGAGAGTACGGCAGCAGGACGGCAACCGCAACCACACTTAAACACGTAATCACCAGCCACTTGCCTGGTTTGCTTTTATAGGCTGGGATGCGGGCGGTGCGGATGAAAAAGACCACCAGTACTTGCGTGGCCAGCGACTCCACAAACCAGCCGGTTTGAAAAGTCGTCACCGAGGCATGAAAAACATACAGCAGCATCCCGAAGGTCAAAAAATCATACACCGAGCTGATCGGGCCGAAGAACAGCATGTAGCTGCGGATGAGCTTGATGTCCCAATGGCGCGGTTTGCGCAAGCTTTCTTCGTCGACATTATCGGTCGGGATGCTGATTTGCGAGATGTCATACAAAGTGTTATTGAGCAAAATTTGGCTCGGCGCCATCGGTAAAAACGGCAAAAAGAACGACGCGCCAGCAGCCGAAAACATGTTGCCAAAGTTGCTGCTGGTGCCCATCAAAATATATTTGACGGTGTTGCTGAAGGTGCGCCTGCCTTCGATAATGCCGTCGGTCACCACGTCCAGACCTTTGCGAAGCAGGACGACGGACGCAGCATCTTTTGCCACGTCAACAGCGGTATTAACCGAGATGCCGACATCGGCACTGCGCAAACTCAGCACATCGTTCACGCCATCGCCCAAAAACCCAACCACGTGGCCCTGGCGCTGCAATTCCTGGATAATCAGCAGCTTTTGGCTTGGCGTAACGCGGGCAAAGATGTTGTGGCTAGCCACCACTTTGGCCAGTTCTTTAGCCCCAAGTTTTTCTAATTCGCTGCCGAGGCTGATGCCCGTAATCGTCAGGTCGATCTCGCGGCAAATGCGCTCGGTCACCAGCTCGCTATCGCCGGTGATAATTTTAACCGTGACACCCAGGCTTTCCATCTTTTCGATCGAGGCCTTGGCCGATTCTTTGGGCGTATCCACCAGCGTAATGAAACCGCAAAAATCGAGGCCGCGCATATCATCCCAGGTATACTCTTTTTTGACACCAACTGGCTTGGTAGCCAGGGCAATGACCCGCACACCCTGCCGGCCGAGCATCGCCAGTTGCTTTTCAGCCTCGGCTGTATGCTTGGTTTTGGTGCAGGCTGCCAAAATGGCTTCGGGCGAGCCTTTGGCAATCAGTTGCAGCTTGCCACCCAGCGTCACCACGCTGAACATCGCCCGCCGCTCATAATTAAATGGCTCTTCAGAAAGCTTTTTAAAGTCGTGCGGCAGCTTGAGCTTTATGCTGTCGGCGTGCGTCCACAGCGCTACGTCAATCGAGTCGCCAAACAGTTTGTGGTGGTGGATGGCGCTGTTGCAGGCAATGCTCATCAGATACAAATCGGGGCAGCTCGCGCCATCGGCATCGATGGCATCGACGACTTTAATCGTGCCCTCGGTCAGTGTGCCCGTTTTATCGGTGCACAGCACGTCCATGTTGCCGAGGTTTTCGATAGAGATCAGCTGCTTGGAAATGACGTGCTTTTTGGCCAACTTGCCGGCACCGTGCGACAGGCTGATGGTGACGATAATCGGCAGCAGCTCCGGCGTTAAGCCAACCGCAATGGCCAGCGCAAATAAAAGCGATTCGATCAGCGAGTGGCCGATCAGCGCGTTAACCGCAAAAATCACCAAGGCTAAAATGGCGATGACCTTGACGATCAAATTACCGAACTCGCGCAGGCCTTTTTGGAAGTCGGTTTCTGGCTTCACAAACGACGAAGCCTTGGCAATTTTGCCAAATTCGGTCTCGCGGCCGATAGCCACCACCACGGCCTTGCCCCAGCCGCTGGTGACATTAGTACCCATAAAGCCAATGTTGGCAAAGTCACCAAGCGACTTCGGCGGAGCCTCAACCACCTCGGCCGTTTTAAAAACCGTTTTTGACTCGCCGGTCAATGTCGCTTCGTCGACTTCAAGG
>DATLVY010000126.1:0-5139 GCA_035576845.1 Candidatus Acidiferrum sp.
CAAGACAAGCTTTCGTATGCGCTTGCAGGAACTTTAGACAACAAAATTAGCTTTGCGATTTACGCAGGAGCCCAAGACACAATAGACCATTTGGCCTCATTATCAGTGCAAGGACTTGATGGTTGGACTGCACATCTGGTCGCATTGTGGGAGGCAAAGACCTGATAAGCTGGTGGCCTGAACCGCCTACAACACCCCCTAGGGTTCACTGGGGGTGTTTGCTATAATAACCTAAGTATGGAAAACAATACACCAACCCAGCCAAACCAAAACCCAATGCAAAATACCGATGAAGAGTTTGAACCGTTAACATCCAGCTTTGAAAATGCGCCTCAACAACCGCCGGCATCTGAAAGGCCACAACCCCTGCAGCCTCAGCCTCTTTCTTATCCGCATCCGCACGGTAGCGAACCGGATCCCGAGGCTGCCGCCAAACACGCCGATTCGGTGCACCGTTACCCCAAACTTGATCTTAGCGAGAACGAATATGTCATCCAAGCCGTCCGCCGTACGCCCATCGGGCTTATCCCGATCTGGTTTTTTATTTTCTTAGTGCTGGCTATCCTGTTCGCCATTTTGCCTATTTACGCCATGAATCGTACAGCGCTGCAACCTTTCATGCCGTTTCAGTTGCCGAGTGCGGCTTTGTTGAGTTTGCCACTGCTGGTTATCGGTGGGCTACTTGTTGTTGGTGGCCTGATTGTCATGGAGGTGTACCGCGCCAACTTACTGTACCTCACCAACGAAAGCGTTATTTTATATGTGCGCGCCAGCCTGTTTAACACCAAGCTGCGCATTATTGGCTTGGTTAATATCGAAGACGCCAGTGCCGATAAAGTTGGCATTATTCAGCAGACGTTCAATTACGGAACTATTCATCTTAGTACCAAGGGTGAGGATGTTTCCTTTATCTATGCACCAAACCCCCAGCCCCTGGCCGACGCCACCAACGATGCTATCGAAAACGCGCGTAAGAAGCTAGAGCAAGAGCCGTAGCCACCGCGTAAAAATCTAGCTTTTGTAAGCTTTTTGCCTATACTAAAGACATGGAAAATACTCAAACCACATCACAACCATCAGCACCTCAAAAAAACCGACTCCTGAGGCCATTTATGGGGGTAACGACCGTGCTTTTAATTATAGGGATGAGCGGATTCGCCTATTGGCAGTATCAACAGATTATGAGCCTTAATAATCAAGTTAACGATATGACCGTTGCAAAAAATAGTCTGAGTAAAGATAAGGCTGCACTTGTATCCAAGAATGGCGATCTCACTGAAGTAGTTCAAGCCTTGCAGACCCAAATGACACAGCTTGAAACCCAAAACAACGCTGCCCAGGCGCCACCCGCCGCTAAGCTGGCTGGCTCGATGACGATTACCGGCGTAAAGAAAGCCGATGCCTCCACTTTCAGCGCGCCAGGTCAGTCGCCGTTGATCGGTCAGGTTACGGCAATTTATTTGACCATTAAGAACTTAACGGATAGCAACCAGGAGTATGATGTTTTTAATTTCAATGCGGTCACTAGTAGCGGCGAGGCGATTCACCCCAATGTTTACCCAGGCCCTGCGGGCGAAAATGTTTGGAATAATTCGTCGCTGGTTCCGAACGGGTCGAAAGACATCGCGCTTCTGTTTGACCAGTCACTAGATCTGACCTCACTCGAGTGGTCACCTCCCGGCGGTACGGCCCCGGTTATCACAACTTTGCCGGGCTCGGCCAATTAGCTGCGGTGAAAGCAGTGGCCGAGTTAGGATACGCTCTTCGGCCTGAGTCATAAAAACAGGCAGTGTCGGCATAAGACACTGCCTGCTCGGCACGTTAAGATGCCGTCGTGTGTGGCAATCTAGCCATAACGATTTCCCGGAACTGGCTACAAAGGGCAGCTAGGGTTTGCTCTTCGGCCTCGGGGAAAGTGGCTCCCTGACCGCTGGCTTTCAGCACAACTTTATGATGCCACGGTCCATCGACCAGGGTGTCAAATGTAATCTCAAAACCCTGGCCTTCGATATGCCTGCCCTCGACGCGAGTCAGCACATCCACAATTTGGATCGAAGGCAACATCTTAATGATTGCGGCCTCAGCAGCAAAGCGCCTCCGTAATTCGCAAAAAAGATCACCCTGCAAGTCGAGAGAGCATGTCTTGCCGCCCTGATGCTCCAAAAATTCGGCCATTGCCTGTGCACTAGTAAACATATGTACTCCTTCTAAACTTGGAAAATCCAGCCTTACCAACCAACATAGCGTCAGTAAACATCTGTTAATATGAGGCTTACGGTTCGGCGTGTCAACCACGAGGCGTGGTACTTGACTTATTTTAGTATAAATGCTATAATAGTTACAGTTTGAATTCAGAATGGAGTTTCAAATGAACCGTATGCGTGTGAAAGTCCAGGACCTTGAGCTTCTCGCCAAAGGCCTCAACGCCATGCCGCGTGGTCCGCAGGCGCAGCAATTGAGCCTGCTACAGCTCATTATTGAGGAAGTGAGCTGTTATCTTGTAACGTTCCCGAATGTGTTCGGTGGAGATCCCTCGGAATCGCTGCATCTTATCACGGTGCGCATGGACACGGGCGCAGAAGTGCCGGTCGCTTTGCAAAGCGGCTCTCAATATTATGGGGAACCACGAACCGTTTTGCATGTTTATTATGGAGTAGGCGTCCGGAATATGCGGATGGGAGGGTCTAATAAGGCCGGTGACCCTGCACATGGTCACATCATGCTGCTTGGATCGCCCGCTCAGCCACGATTGGTCTATTGGCGCACACCGCATGTGCGTACCAAGGGAGGTCGTTACCAGAATTTTTTGGTGTATCAAGAATAGTTACTAGTGCGGTAAGAAAAAAGGGGGCAGTAATCTGCCTCCTTTTCATTTGCAATACTCGGTAGAAGATATTATAAAAAAAGCTCCCGCGCCGAAAGACGTGGGAGCTCGGAAGAGCTAGTATGTCCTCCGGCCGGGGGCATCTAGTACAAAAGCAGGATCCTCGGCAACACCGCTCATATCGTGCTGGTTTTCGTACAGCCAGGCGTGCCAACCCGCCGCTTTGTAATAGTCGACAAGCTGTTGCAGAAACTCCCGAGAGAGCGAGCCATGGATACCGCATTGCTTGCGGATCCAGGTGTAGTCAAAGCTGTGCTGGTCGCGGCCGCTGTACTTGGTGACATTGGCGTTGATGGCGCGCACGGCTTTGTCGAACGAGTCGCCTTTGCTAATGGCCTCGGTTGGCGTTATAGCTGCGGTGGTTTTAGTGGGCAATATCTGGGTTGGTGCTGCCGGCCGAGGTAACGAAGAGCCGCAAGACCGGCAGATTTGCCGATTGCCCGGGTTGTCTTGGCCGCAGCGCGGACAGGTGATGTCGGCGGGCGGCTTTGGCGGAGCAACAGCTGACGGTTTACCGGGCGTTGCCACAACGCCGCCTGCCGATTGCGCCAATGCCTTGGCAAAAGCTTCGATGTTTGGGAAGCGCTGGCTGGGATCTTTGGCTAACGCTTGCAGTAACACTTGCTTGGTTGCGTCCGACACTCCGGCCAGTTGGCTGGGGTCCGGTGCTTCGTGCAGGTGAAAGTACAAGAGCGCCATCGGATCGCCCGTAAACGGCGGATCGCCACACAGCCACTCCCAAACCATACAGGCCAGGGCGTACTGATCGCTAGCGGCTACGGCCTTATGGCGAGACTGCTCGGGTGGCGCGTACAACGGAGTGCCGGCTGCAATCTGCACGGAGGTGCGGCTTGCCGTGGCGTGGTTAACGACTGCCAGCCCAAAATCAGCCAAGCGATGGGTGCCAAGCGCATCAATCAACACGTTATCCGGCTTGACATCACGGTGTACAATTTTCTTTTTGTGAGCGTACTGCAGGGCAGCAGCGATTTGCTCAACCCAAACCAGTGCGTCGCTCAGCGGTTTAGCTCCCGGCTTACGGTCGAAGGCATCACGCAGGCTGCCGCCCGGAGCGAACTCCGTAATGATAATTGGCGTGCCTTGTTCGACAATAAAATCGTGAACAGTGAGAATATTGGGATGCTGGAGCTTGGCCAGCGCCTGGGCCTCGTGCTCGAAAGCCGTAACTTCCTTGGGATTGAGTGGCATTTTGAGCACCTTTAATGCTCGCCGCTGCAGCAGGCCCAAATGCTGAGCCTCGTACACATCGCCAACGCCGCCGCTGCCGATGAGCTGGATAATCCGGTAATTACCAATTTTGTGGCCAGTGGGGAACGTCATAATCGTTTGCCTTTCAGTGCAGCCATGCCGGCAAGCAGGCTGGGTGGTGGTAAAAACAAGTAACAATGTTGTTAAGGTACAGTGTTATACTAGGAGTAATGGCCACCTCTTATAAGCAAGGCTTTTTGACTCAAAAAAATTTGAATAATGACTAGCTGGATTCAGAACCATGTTTTGCTCGAACTAACCCGCCACTCAACCCGGCGCTATAGCCAGCTGCGGCCGCGGGATATTGAGGGTAACCTTTTTTTGTACCACCTCGGCGGCCTGATAAAAGAAGGGCTGGTCGAAAAGGCTGACAACCACTACCGCCTTTCGGTTAAGGGCATGCGGTTTGCTGGCACGCTGAGTTTAGAGACTGGCAAAACTCGCCTGCAGCCAAAAATCCTGACCACGGTCAGTTGTAAAAACGAACAAGGCGAGCACCTGCTGGTGCGCTGGCATCGCCAACCGAATATCGATTTAATAAGTTTTCCGCACGGGATGATGCATTTTGGCGAGACCGCAGCCGATATGGCTGCCACGGAGCTGGCCGAAAAAGCTGGCCTGGTTGCCGAGCTAACTTTTCTCGGCAGTGCTAGCGTGCGCGGCTGGCACGAGGGTGTTATCGATCGCCACATGCTGGTGCATATTTTTGAGGGCCATAATTTCCAACCTGGCCGGCAGGAAGAACTGCGGCCAGAGGTATGCGAAAGTTTTTGGGCTAAGCTCGACACAATTAAACCGGAGCAGTTCGTCCCTGGTTTTTACGAAATTGCCCAGCTTTCTGCCGACCCGGACATGCCCCGGCTTACTGAAATATCGGTTGAACTCGAGCGGCTGGATAGTGCCTTGATTGCCAAACGTGTCAAGGAGTCTGAGTAAAACAAAGCCGCCTTTTAAGGGGCGGCTGGTGTTTCGGTTGGCAGTTGGGG
>DATLVY010000127.1:0-10745 GCA_035576845.1 Candidatus Acidiferrum sp.
CGGCTTTTTCGACAACAACCATCGTGCCGTCTTCCAGGTAGCCTACTCCTTGTGTTTTGTCTTGACCGACTTGAGTAATTTTAATCTCAAGTTTTTCGCCCGGTAGCCGGTGTGGGCGCAACGCCTGGGCCAATTCATTGACGTTGAGTACGTGGATGCCTTCAATCTGGGCGACTTTATTGAGGTTGTAGTCGGTCGTATAAAGCATTGCGCCGTATTGCTTGGCCAGGGCGATCAGCTTGTCGTCCACCTCTTTAATATTGGGGAATTGCTCGCGGGCAATCATGACGGTGACGCGGCGCATATCTTGCAGGTCGCGGATCACGTCTAAACCAAACCGGGCGCGTTCGCGCTTGTGGCTGTCGCCGTTGTCGGCTAAATATTGCAACTCGGCAATCACGAACTGTGGGATGACTAAGTTTTGGGTGACAAATCCGGATTTAGCGATGTCGATAATCCGGCCGTCAATCAGGGCACAGGTGTCCATAATCATCCCGCCGCGTGGACCGCTGGCCTGTTTTTTGTTGAATGAAATCATAAATTCTATCTTTCTGGGCTGAAATTTCATCAGCCTTACGTTTATTGTAGCAAACTTTTAGTTTTCGGTTTTCCTTGGACCGCGTCATTTCTGGCTCGATCGAAAAACCATCGTGAAAGGAAGCTTCAGTTTGCTTAATCCGCCAACCGATCGGATATGGTAAAAGTGAACTTCTTACTCTGCTTTCTTCAGGTATGCATTCAGCGCATCGCGCAGCGATTGTACCGGACGCACAAAGGTATTTTTGTTTGTTCTGGGGCCGATGGCATAGGTAAAACCTAGCTTTTTCGCCTCGTTTGCTCGCTTGTCGGCGCCAATAACCGAACGGACTTCACCGCTGAGGCCCACCTCACCAAACACCACTGCTTTTTGGTCAAGCTGCAGCTGCTTGCTCGCCGAGGCAATGGCCATGCACACTGCCAAATCGGCTGCTGGATCTTGCAATTTAATACCGCCCACCACGTTGATATAAATATCGTCGTCAGATAAATTCAACTTCGTACGCCGTTCCAGCACGGCGACCAGTACGTTCAGCCGATTCAAATCAAAACCAGAGGCTGTATGTTTAGGATAACCGAAATTAGTCTTTTTGACAAGAGCTTGAATCTCAACCAGCAGCGGGCGATTGCCCTCCAGTGTGGCAAAAACCACCGAACCGTCAGAGGTCAAACGTTCTTCGAGCAACGCAGCCGACGGATTTAAAACTGGCACCAAACCTGCGTCTACCATCTCAAAAATCCCGGCCTCGTCGGTCGGCCCATAACGGTTTTTGATAGCGCGCAGCACCTTAAAGCCGCCGTAACGGTCGCCTTCTAAATTAATAACCACATCAACCATGTGCTCTAGCACCTTCGGCCCGGCGATACTCCCCTCTTTGGTAACATGCCCGACGATAATCAGCGCCGTGTTAGTGGTTTTGGCTGCTTGGGTGAGCAAATTGGCGCAGTTGGTAATTTGGCTGACGCTGCCGGTGGCCGAAGTGAGCTCGTTCATCGCCAAGGTTTGGATGGAGTCAACAATCACCAGCTCGTACTTGCCCTGCCGGATGGTGGCGGCGATATCGTCGGCCGATGTTGAGGCAGCGAGGTGTAGCTTTTCGTGTTCCACGCCCAGCCGGTCGGCTCGCACCTTCACCTGTCCGGCCGATTCCTCACCGCTGATATATAAAACCAGTCGGTCGGCGGCAACGGCCTGCGCTAATTGCATTAGTAGCGTTGATTTACCAATGCCCGGTTGCCCGGCAATCAGCACCACGCTGGCTGGCACAATTCCGCCACCCAAAACCGCGTCAACATCGGCAATCCCTGTGCTGATCCGCCCGGCTTTGTTGCTGGGTATAACGTGCATGATCGATTCTGGTGCCAGCGGTTTGCCTTTGCTGGCTGCCACGATGTTGGCCGCTGTCGTCGCACCAGCCTGTTCGATAAAACTATTCCAAGCGCCGCAATTATCGCAGCGCCCGCTCCACTTTGGTCGGATGGCGCCACATTGTTGACAGATAAATTGGACGGTAAGCTTTTTTGGCATAGGATTATGGTAACATGGACCTCCCCAACAGAGAAATGTGTTCGCCGCAAAAAAACACGAGGTCGTGACGAGAATCACGACCTCGATTTTTTAGAGATCCAGCAAGAAGGCTAGCGACCGCAGCGCCAGTGTGCACTCCGCGTGCCTCGCTCGGTTTACGGTTTTATCTTCTTCAAGAAAACCGTGGTTGATGAGGCGCCTGGTGTACCTCCATTTCAAAGAAGAATTGAGTCGCACCCTGCAATTTCTACATCGCCAGAGATAGACTATAAGGCAGGAATCTGAGGCGAAGATACAGTGCAGTGTGCGGACAATATCCGCTTCGTCCATTCTTGCATCTTCGGGGCCAAGCCATTTAAGCTCGCTGACCCCCATAAGCTCTAAACAGAACCTTATTGCGCTGAGGATGCGTAGACGTTGGTCTTGGGGGATAGTGTAGTACCCTACCCTAATAGACAGCATACTTTCCTGGGCGATGTAGCCCCGATCGCGTAAGCGTAAAGTAGCCTGGTAAACGCTGCCCCGGCGCAAGCCCTCCACCTCCTTTACGGTCGCCTGGCGTTTGCCGTTAGCTACAATGGCCGTTAGTAAAGCCAATCTCGTCTGGTCGGTGACGAGCGGCGACAGAATTGCATGAATAGAAGAGGCCAAGGATTCGAAAGTCTCTGAAGTTTGAAGCATAGTTCCCCCCTGATACACGGTAGGACAATAGCTGTAGTGTTTCAGCCATTGTACTTAACTATTACAAATGTTTGACCCTAATGCAATAGGAGTGTGTGAATTATTGGGAAGTCGCCGACTGATAGCGGTTCTGGTACAAATTATACTGCTCGATAAAACTACCCCACGGGTACCATAATGGATGACGGTCGAAAAGGGTGGATATATGGAAAGCGGGCGACCAGTTAGTCGCCCGCGATGTGGGATTTTAACAAATCCACAAGTGCGCACCAGTCGGCCACAAGACTATCAGAGACACAGTAGTGGAACCGACTGGTTACAACGATAAGGCCGAAGTCCTGCAGAGTCGTTTTTTGCTTGGAAAAAAGCTTTTTCGGCAGGCCATATTGTTCGGCGCGTTGCCAGTCAGTTTTGCCATGAATTGATGTATCCAACAAGGCTAACGCAGTCCGCAGCCGGCTTTCAGAACTAAAGAAAAAACACACCCCACCGTTTACTAGGTCACCGGTAGGGATCTGGCCAGACGGCTCGTTTTGAGCTGGCAAGCCAAAATGCTGGGCAAGTTGCTGAAGGCTGTCGTAAAGTATCTTAACGTGTTTGATATTGATGCGATGACATTGTCTACGATGGGAGTTTGTGAGGGGCGACAATAGTCCAGTCTCTAGCCTTCGTAAATGGTATCTTAGTGCTTCGAGTGATATGCCCAGTTCTTTAGCAATATCACTCTCACAGTATGCAGACGCCTCTTCCTTTTGCAGGTAAGTAACCACGACTGCCGTTCTTGCTGCCGAGCTAAAACAAAGCTGAACAGCTTCAAAATGCTCTAGATTCGCAAACACTGTATTTCCTTTATGACAAAAAATCAAACCAGAACAAGCCTCTGGCGCTTTTTTATTGTATCAAATACCACACTATTATATGATCAAAATTAGTGCTGTTGTTCCGGCTGGTAACGGCTATCAATACTTTGGTAAAGATTATTCTGCGCTGCTGCCTGCTGGTTACGCGTCTCAACCAAAGCGTTATAACGATTGATGAGATCTTTAGTTCGTTGAATTAGGGTGTTATATGCCGTGACTTTTTGATTGTATAGCGACACTTGTTGATTGTATGCAGCTGGGTCGCCCTGGGCAGCAAGTTGGTTTAGCTGGGCTAGCGCGGCTTGTAAGTCGACTTGTTGTTTGCCGAGTGCCGCATCGCTGGCGTCGATCTGGCTTTTTATCGAGCTGAGGTTGGCATCCATATCGGCGAGCTGTTTTTGTGAGGCAGTGAACACCGCTTCATAGGCGTCAGAGTAAGCGACGATTTTGCTGCGGTCACTAAAATACTGTTTGTAGTAGGTTTCGAGCTCGGGTGAGAGATTGCCGTACTCTGTACCCAGCACCGAGTGCATTTCGTTGAGCAACTCGCCTGGCTCGCTGTCGTTATACAGCTTAATCAGATCGGTTAAGTGCGAGTCGCCGTTTAATTTTTGAAGCTCAGCGTTCAGCAAATCATCGACATGCGTTTTGGTGGTTGTGTCCAGCCGTTCGTAAGCGGCGTGGAGCATTTCGTGCGCTGCAGTGACTTCCTCGATGCCGCTGAGTTTTGGGTCGGTGACGCTATAAATATAAATCCGCTGGGCTGCGTAACAACCAAGCACAATCGTTTTTTCACTGCCAACGGTACAGTTATGGTTGAAAGAACTTTGCGCATCAATCTCGGCCTGTGACGCCAAAAATAAATCCTTCCCCCGACCGGCCATCATGTCGTCGGTGGCCAGCTGCAGGGCAGCCGCTGTCGGCTTGAATGTCTGAATATGCCACTGATCGATGATGTTTTGGCGGTTTAAGGCCACCCATGCCATCACGCCCAATAACGCGAGCGTGAAGACTAAACTCATCAAGCTTGCATTGCCGGATTGTCGCAGGCTACTCCTGGTTGGTCGCAAAAACCAGCCCGTCTTTCTTGGTGCTGACTCGGATAACATTACCTTTAGTATAGCGCTGATCAAGCAAGCCGTCAGCAATCTCGGTTTCGACAAGCTCTTGCAGGGTGCGCCGCAGGGGGCGAGCGCCGTTGAGCGGGTCATAGCCTTTTTCGATGAGCAGCGTCCTGGCGCTTGGGGTAAATGCTGCGCTGATGCCCCTGGCAAAGAGCCGCTGGTTGAGGTCTTTCAGCTGCAAATCCAAGATGTGAGAAACGTCCTTTTTGGTGAGCGCGTTAAAGACAACTACTTTATCGAGGCGATTCAACAGCTCTGGGCGCATGAATTTTTTCAGCGCTTCCAGCGAGGCGGTCTTGTTTTGGTCGTGCATTGCGCTGAGCTCGTCCGCGTCTTTGCTGGACGCCACATGGAACCCAAGGGCAGCTTCGCGGCGCATTTGGTCAGCACCGAGGTTGCTGGTCAGGATGACAATGGTGTTGGTAAAGTCGACCTTGCGGCCCTTTGCGTCGGTGAGCGTGCCATCTTCCAGGATTTGCAGCAGCATGTTCATAACGTCGGCATGGGCCTTTTCGATTTCGTCGAACAAAATCAGGCTGTAGGGCTGGCGGCGGACCTTGTCGGTTAGTTGGTTGGCTTCGTCGTAGCCTACGTAACCGGCGGGTGCGCCGATTAAGCGGGAGGCCATGTGGCGCTCGCTCAGTTCTGACATGTCAATTTTAATCATGGCGTCTTGATTGCCGAGGATCTCCCGAGCCAGCACCCGAGCCAATTCGGTCTTGCCAACCCCTGTCGGCCCCATAAAAATGAATGATCCGATTGGCCGTCTGCCATCATTAATGCCGGAACGATTGCGGCGAATGGCCTGAGATACAGCTTTAATCGCCTCTGTTTGGCCGATAACCTGGCTTGCCAGATGTTTTTCGAGATTAAGCAGATAACTCGCTTCCGACCGGATGACTTTTTTGACCGGCACGCCAGTTATGATAGCGACCGTTGCGGCCACATCGTCGGGTGTTAAAACGATCTTGCCTTTTTTGTCCTGGTTGTCACGCAGTTTGGCGAGCTGCTCGTTGATCTGACTCATGCGGGTTTTGTACTGGGCGGCGCGCTCGTAATCCTCGGATTCGACGGCTGCTTCCATGCGCTCGGTCACAATTTTTAGTTCGCGGCTGAGTTTGCGAAATTCCGGTGAGGTTTTTCCGCGGTCGATTTTTACCTGAGCAGCCGCCTCATCCAACACATCAATAGCCTTGTCCGGCATAAACCGGTCGCTAATATAGCGTTTGGCTAGGTTGGCAATATCGCCAAGCACCTCGTCGGTAATGCTGACGCCATGATGCTTTTCGTAGTGATGTTTAAGGCCCTTCAATATGGCAACGGTTTCTTTAACGGTCGGTTCGGGCACTTGCACAGGCTGCAGGCGGCGCTCCAAGGCGGCATCTTTTTCGATGTGTTTGCGGTACTCGTCAAGCGTCGTTGCGCCAATCATTCGGACCTTGCCGCGGGCCAGTGCCGGCTTGAGCATATTGGCTGCATCCACCGAACCCTCAGCCGCACCAGCACCGACTAACAGATGTAATTCGTCGATAAAAAGAATAACATTTTTATCCGCCTGAATTTCTTTGAGCAACTTTTTGAGTCGTTCCTCAAACTCGCCGCGGTATTTGGTGCCGGCAATCATGCCGGGTAAATCGAGCATCACGATGCGTTTATCCAACAAATTTTCTGGCACATCCTCGGCTGCGATGCGCTGCGCCAGACCTTCAACGATGGCCGTTTTGCCCACGCCCGGCTCGCCAATCAGCACCGGATTATTTTTAGTGCGGCGGCCCAAAATGGTGACCATTCGTTTGATTTGTGCTTCGCGGCCGACCACCGGGTCGAGCTCTTTGCTGCGAGCTTTGTCAGTTAAATCGGTCCCAAAAATATCCAGCGCGGTTTGGGATTTGTCACGGCGTTTGGTATGGGTGGCGCTGCCTTCGCTTGGTTCGTAGCCCTGCTGCTGGCGGTTAAGATACTGCTCGATCTCGGCGGTTAGCGCAGTAATGTCGATGTTCATATCGCGCAGCAAAATGGTTGCCCGGGCGTTTTTTTGGCTGAGAATACTAAACATAATATGCTCGGTGCCACAATAATTTTGGTCGAATTCCTGGGCGACATCCCAGCTGAGTTTAAGCGTGAGCTTGGCGGTTTCGCTGAGGCCTTTTGCCCCCGCCGTTATGGCCATTGGCCGTGGTGTTAGGTTGAGAGCTAACCGGGCGCGGTCCAAAGTCACGCCAGCTTGGGCCAGCATTTTAGCGCCAATCGAACCATCTTGGCTGAGAACGCCAAGCAGCAAATGCTCGGTGCCAATATAAGCCGCCCCGAGTGCCCGCGCGATACTGTCGGCGTGTTGCAAACTTGAGCGGGCGTTGTCGGTAAGGTGCCGTACCAGATCGTCGAACTCGCCTTGTTGTGGTGCCATTTACTGCCCTCGTTTATTATTAGTTTTAGTATAAACAATTGGCACTCGTCATGCAAGAGTGCCAAAAGGCATTTTTTACATAACTCGTCGTTGCTTTTTTACCCCGTTTGTGCTATATTTCGGCAGTAATGGTATCTGATAACACAAAATTAAAACCAAATTCACCCGAGGCCTTGCGGCGTGCTCGGCAGGTTGTGCTCTCTAGTGTTGGCGGTGCAACTTGGCGAATTATTGTCCCGGCAACTATTGGCGTAGGGTTTGGTATGTGGGCGGATATAGCTTTTGGCACAAAGCCCTGGCTAACTCTTGTTGGTCTCTTGGTTGCTTTTGCCGCTGCTGCTTTCCTTATATATAAGCAAATTAAGGAGGTTCGGCTATGAGCTTGACTTTCTTTGCCGCAACTCCACAAATTAGCATTGCACCCGAAACGCTTTTTACGCTCGGGCCGTTGCCCATCACCAACAGCCTGCTGCTTGGTTTGGTTGGTTTTGCCACGGTACTGGGATTGTTTTTCGCCACTACTCATCTGATTAAAAAAGGCTCACGCAGCCGCTTTATGTACGCTATTGTGTGGTTGTTCGAAATTTTACTCGGTATGTGCGAGGAAGTTTTAGGCAGCCGTGAAAAGGCCCGCAAGGTGATGCCACTGGCCGCCACGCTTTTTATTGCCATTTTAGTGAATAACTGGCTGGGGCTGCTGCCGCTGGTCGGCTCGATTACTTACAACGGCCACCCATTGCTGCGCGGGTTTGATGCTGACCTTAACTCAACATTTGCCTTGGCTATCATCTCGATGACGGCCGTGCAAATTTGGGCGATCAAAACTCACGGTTTTTTTGGCAACATTGGCCGCTACATTCATAACCCTCTCAAAGATCCGATGCGTGCCTTTGAGGGTTTTCTCGAGATTGTGGCCGAATTTTCGCGCTTGGTGGCCCTGAGCATGCGTCTATTCGGCAACGTGCTAGGTGGCGAAGTGCTGCTGGCCGTTATCGGTTTTATTTCTAGTTACGGCGCACCTCTGGCGCTCCCGGCCTTTTATGTGCTAGAGTTATTTGTTGGCGGTGTCCAGGCGTATGTGTTCTTTATGTTGACGGTGGTGTTTATCGCTATCGGCTCGTCGGTGCACGAACCTGTTCATGCCACCCCTGCCCTGCCTAATATTTTGGAAACCAAGCCTGATGTTGCTAAGCCTAAGACTAGCACCAGCTGATTGGTATAATTAAAGTAAGTAATAATAAGGAGTAATAATAAATTATGGACGCACTCGCATTTGGATTGACCTACGCTCTTGTCGCTGGCCCCTGCACCTTGGCAGTCGGTTTGATTGGCAAAGCCGCTATGCAAGCAATTGGCCGCAACCCGGAAGCGACCAACGAACTACGCACCATGATGATTTTGGCGATTTCGTTTGCTGACGCCTTGGCGATTATTGGTTTAGTCGTAGCTCTGATTGAAAAATTCCTCAAATAATAACTAACGCGGAGATTTCCCGATATGGACCAACTCACCCAATTTGCAGCTGCCGACCAAAGCGGTGGACTCATCGGCGCCCTGGGCATTGATGTGCGCTTGCTGGTTTTGCAAACCATCGCCTTTTTGATCTTGGTGTTTATTTTGGGCAAGTTTGTCTATCCGGTTATCTTAAAGGCCATTGATGAGCGGCGCGAAAAAATTGAGGCTGGCCTGGGTAATGCCAAAAAAGCCGAAGCCGAGCTAAAAAACGTCGAAAAAAAGGTTGCCGATATTATCCGGGCAGCTCGCAACGAGGCTAGCCAGATTATCGACCGCGGGCAACAAGAGTCGGCCGCGCTGAGCGAGGCCTCTGAGGCCAGGGCGCTTAAAAAAGCTCAGGCTATCATCGACGAAGCCCATGCCCAGATGGTAAGCGAGTTGCAAGCTGCCCGCCAAGCACTACGAAAAGAAACGGCCGAGCTGGTTGCAAGCGCCACCGAACATATTATTAAAGAAAAAATCGATCCAGCCAAAGACGCCAAGCTGATCGCCGATGCCCTGCAGGAGGCCAAATAATGGTCAAAGCCTCGCGCCGTCTGCTGGCAAAGACTGCCGTCCGCTTGGCGGGTAAGCCAGATTTAGCCAAGGCTCTGGCCTCGTACTTGGTAGCGACCAAGCGAAAAAACCAGGCTGAACTACTGGTCAAAGACATTGCCCGCGAGCTGTTTGCCGAGCAAGGCGTGCTGGAGGCTGAGGTCCAAACGGCGCTCGGCCTCGACGATGCCAGCCGCAAGCAATTGATAGCTTACCTGCGCCAGGCGACCGGCGCCAGGCAAGTGGAGTTATCAGAAACCATCAAACCCGAACTGCTCAGCGGTGTGGTTATTCGTACGGCCGATCAAGAGCTCGACCTAAGTGCTCGCCGCAAACTGCGCCAGCTCGCTAACGTAACCACAGGAGGATACTAAATGATATCTGTTAAAGAACTCGCTGCCGACATTCAGGCCGCCATCAGCGATTTAGAAAATACCAAAGGCCTCGAGCAAATCGGCGTTGTTACCCGTATCGGCGACGGTGTGGCTTGGATTTATGGCCTCACGACCTGCGGTTTTAGCGAAGTTATCAATATTGAAGGCGCCGATGGCAAAACCGTCCAGGCCTTTGCACTGAACCTGATGGAAGACGAAATTGGCGCCGTTTTACTTGGAGCGGATAGCAACGTGGTTGCCGGAGCCAAGGCAACGCTCAGTGGTAGCGTGCTCGAGGTGCCCGTTGGCCCAGAGTTGCTTGGACGCGTGGTTGATCCGCTGGGTCGGCCACTGGATGGCGGCGCGCCAATTAAAACCAAGCAAATGGGCTTGGTCGAACGTGCCGCACCAGGGGTAATGGATCGTAAGTCAGTGCACGAACCGCTGATGACTGGCCTGGTCGCCATCGATACGATGATCCCGATCGGCCGCGGCCAGCGCGAGCTGATCATTGGCGATCGCCAGACCGGCAAAACTGCTATCGCCATCGATACCATGATTAACCAGGGCCGCCAAAAAACTGGCGTTATTAACGTATATGTTGCCATTGGTCAAAAATCCAGCAAAATCAGCCGGATTGTGGAGCGCCTCAAGGCTGAGGGCGTGATGGAACAAACCATTGTGGTGGCTACCAGCCCAGCCGATCCGGCTTCCCTGCTCTACCTGGCGCCGTATGCCGCAACTGCTATGGCCGAATATTTCCGCGACAACAAACAGCACGCACTGGTTATTTATGATGACCTGAGCAAACACGCGGTCGCTTACCGCCAAATGTCGCTGTTGCTGCGCCGCCCACCAGGCCGCGAGGCGTATCCGGGCGATGTGTTCTATTTACACTCTCGCCTATTGGAGCGTGCCGCCAAACTTAATGACGAACTCGGTGCCGGCTCGTTAACCGCCTTGCCAATTATCGAAACACAGGCTGGCGATATTTCGGCCTACATTCCAACCAACGTCATTTCTATTACGGATGGTCAGATTTTCCTCGAGACCGCCCTGTTTTACCAAGGTATTCGCCCCGCTATTTCGGTGGGTCTCAGCGTATCACGTGTCGGTGGCGCTGCTCAAACTAAGGCGGTAAAAAGCGTCAGCGGCGGTATGAAGCTGAGTCTGGCTCAGTTCCGG
>DATLVY010000128.1:0-3451 GCA_035576845.1 Candidatus Acidiferrum sp.
AGTGCTTTTTTAAGCCCCCACGCCGTAGGCACCAGCTTTCTAATGAGCTGGTTACGTTCGGTTGCTTTAAGCAGCATAACCACCCGGATGGGTAGGTGCAGCTGCGGGCTCATCTCCTGTGCAAATTCCTCCAAAAGCCGCCGATGAACTTCGCTCGTGCAAGTGATGGTTATGGTTCCGGTAATCCGGTCTTGCCGGATAATGGCTTCACCCGATTGCATAACCATAAGCGGTAGCATTGAATACAGGTCAGCAATCAAACGCCGGCTACCGACCCCAACCACGATCGGCAAACCAAGTTCTTCGTAGGCTTTAGCCGCAATCCTTCGAGCGGAAGCAATTGTTTGCGGGTTAAGCCGGTCGAACCGTGGCATAATGCGAATAATACGGTCCCGACAAACATAAACCTCAATGCCGTCTTCAAGATACGGACCAATCAACTTCTTTGCCCATCGAACATCGAGGGCAAAGTATACATTACGGTTAAAAGTTGCCGAAAGTTCCCTGCGAATCTTCCATAGCTCACCGCCAGGCATTTGCCAATTCATGTAAAAAACGTGCAGCGTACCATACTTGTTCACCCCAACATGCGTCACCTGCAAATCGTGCGGCAGCTGTTTACGAACCTTTTTAAGCAGCTCGTGATCACCTTTACTGTCGAACAACACCTGTTGCACTGCAGGCAAATTTGGCGAACGCCAATCAGACCGCGCAGGCGCAAGGATGATTTCGTACTCCGGTAAAAAACCGCACAGGGCATGGTAGATTTGGTACTGCCTGCCAAGAAGCATCCGCATATCCGTCGTATGAATAGTCAGCCGCTTTTGGCCATCGTTCTCGCTCAGCAAGATTGCCTGGATAATTGGTACCGACGGGGTTATCCCCATCACAGTGCGAATGACCATCGGGTCAAGCTCAGGTGAGTAGCGAAACGTTTCGATTGCAATTTCGCGCCCAGCCCTGGTTTGCCAGTCAAGACGCAGCGCCTCCAGTGTTGCATACTCTACATCCGTTGATGTCCGAACTTTCAACCACGTCAGCTCCGCGCCTTCGATGGCGTTGATGCAACTAGCCTGCGGCGGAAGCTCTTCTGCAATCGTCTGCAACAGCTCTTGTAGTTCCATGTGCCTTCCTTAATACTAACGACAAAACTTGTAGGCGTCTTGTCAAAATTCAAAATGGCCATTGCCAACCAGAAAAGTTAGCAGCCAATTTACTTGCAATTATAACATCTTATTATTTTAAACATATAGCTCCTGAGGGATGAACTGTTAAAACTGCTGGCTCGAATAATACGCCGGCGCCTCAATAAAACGTTGGCGCAGGCGACCGAGGCCAATTTTTATTTCTAGCTCGAAGCTGCCAAATTTTTTCTCTTTAGCGAGCGCTTCTTCAGGGGTAAACCAGGCATTGAGGCCACCTTCGAACTCGGTCTTCAGCTCGCCGCGCACATCCGAGCAGCGGACGGTATGGAAAATTTTATCCTCCAGCAGCCGGCCAGTTTCGGTCTCGATGGCGTGCTCGTGATAAATACCCATGTGGGTGCAGGTGGCGCGCAGGCCGGTTTCTTCGAACAGCTCGCGGGCGGCCGTTAGCAAAATCGTCTCGCCCCAGCGGATTTTGCCACTCGGGCAACCCCAAAAACCAAAATACGGATGTTTGCGGCGTTGCTGGGCCAGGATATATTGCTGACCATGCTCGGTTTTCTCGATCACCAAAATCACGGCGCACTTGGGCTGGCGCTCGATGGTATTGTTGTCGGTATCCAGTTTGTTGGCGTATTCCTTGCCAACCAGGCTCAGCCGGTACTGCCCGCCACTGACCTTTTCGACATACCCAAGTTCCAAAAGCCGCTTGATATGAAATTTAAAATGGTCGCTTTCCAGTCCGGTTGGTTTTTGCAGCACCGCAAAGCCGGCTTTATCGACAAACAGCAGCTCGCGCAAAATATGGGTCTGGGCTTGATGGATTTCTACTTCGTGGGACATGGTTTTATGGTAAAGTGTTGGTAATCGAAAGTCTAGGGAACTTGAGTTCCGCCAACTTACAATCAGCTAGGTACTCGGCGCGTTGCGCTTTATGGTTTTTTGTGTATACTCTTCACCGAGCAGGTCCTGTAGTGCCTGCCAGGATATGCACGATACTGAAAGGACGTTGATCGTGATAAAACTATTAGAGGCCATTGCCAAAATCTTTTTTTGGTGGAGAAGAGATTTCGACGAGATCTTGGAAGGCCACATAACCGGGAGGTCCAGCGCCAAGATTGGCTCTCCAATCGAGGTTCCGGTCGGGCTTAGGCGCGTCAAGTGTGGGACAGTCCATATACGCGTAGGCGGCGCCGTCCATGCCTTACTTGTGCCTCTGGCCGATTTGAGCATTGTCGGCCTTGATGACGAGCAGGAACGAAGGGCCGCAGGCACCCACACAACCCCTCATGCCGTGCAGGTCATGGCGGGCATTTACCAACGCACACACCTTGGCACGTGTTTTGGGCGCATTATCAAATTTCAGCGCATCGAGACCGAACCCGCCGATTAGCAGCCACTCGATTCGTCAACTACCACAAAAAGCTCCCGATTTTACCCTGGCGAGGCCAGAAAAGTCGGGAGCTTATCACTTGCACCCCAATCACGAAACTTAAAATGGTCGCTTTCCAACCCGGTTGGTTTTGTAACATCGCAAAATTAACTTTATCGACAAACAGCAGCTCGCGCAAAATATGACATTTTACGGTGCGTTCTGGTAGATATCCGCCAGCAAAGCGTTTAGGTACACCTGGCGATATGCAGCATTACCCGTACCGATGGTTGGATGAATACAATCACCGCTAATCAGCGACTGGTTCGCCTGGAAGTAGGCCCACTCATCCGGACCAGCCACCGCTTGTGGGTATTGCGCAAGAAGGTTGGCTAAGTCGCCATTGATTGTCGGCCCAAAGGATTGAATGTTAGCTGTACACCCCCACGGAATACTCCGGCGCAGTACTGGCACTTTACCTGCCGCAATCACTTTATTAATCATAGTGGTCATGTTAGTGGTGTAGATCGCAGTTGCCTGATTGCCTTCGTTGGCGTCGTTGGTGCCATAGTCGAGGCTAACATAATGCCCTGGAAACGAAGCAAGGAATTCATCAATGTATACTTGCCCGGTGCTCGGATCGGTTTTGAGCGGCGAGCCAGAGTCCCAACCGCCGATACCTCCGTTGATTTGACTGGGAAAATAGGTTGGGTGTGCGGCATTAACTTGTTGCATAAAATTGCTTGGTTCGTAATGGCCCATATCGTCCTGCGTAATCGAATCACCCAGAATGAGCCACGTGTCATTAGTGCCCTGTGAAGCGTTATGGATATCGAGATTAAAGGAAGCGTCCATGTTACCGCTAGAACCATTGACTGCAGTAACGTGCATACGTATCCAGTTGGCACCATTCAGGTTAAGCACATGCTGCCGG
>DATLVY010000129.1:0-5246 GCA_035576845.1 Candidatus Acidiferrum sp.
CTTCCGCATCTAGGTTTTGCGGCGGAATTTTAGCAGCCGAAGGCCGGCTCTGTCCCTCTTCTTTTTTGCTCCCCATATGATGTCAGTATACCAGATACGTGCTGTGATATGCTAAAAGCATATCTGCGGATTGTCCGTAGAATGCACAACAATGGGTAAGGAGTGTGACATTGGAAATGCAGATGGATGCCCCCGAGTTCCGACTACTACGCCAGCTGTTCAGCTCGCCAAGCCGCACAGATATGGTGTATCTGCTGTTGCGTTATGGTGAGGTGTCTACAAAACAGGCTGCCCAACTGACTGGTAAAAGTTCAGATGATGTACTACACCATTTTCGTATTCTCCACCAAACTCACTGGTGTTTATCAAAGACCGAAAGCCAACCCTTTTGTTTTCATATAGAGCCGGCTCAGCGTACTCGGCTCCGTATTGCCCTTGAGCAGCTTTTACAGTGGGTTAATGACTTATCGGTCGAGTTGGATTACCACTATATTGGAGAATTAACCCTGAACCCCCTATACGCTGCTGCTCAGCATGAACATAGTTATAGGGCGCTTTTGTGGTTAGCCAGTATGTTTCCGCATTACGACGATGTTGAGCATATTACCAAAGCCGTCGACTCCTATGTCGTTAAGGTTATGCTCAGGCACCTCAATCGTCTGATGGATGGAGGGTTACTATATCAAGCCGAAGGAAAGTTTCGATTAGCGAGCGATTGCTCTCTGGTAAAAACGGAAGCGGCTTTGACTGACTTGTTAGCTCTGGCTACTAAACCCTAATCGATGTGCCCAACTGGTGGGCACATCTTTATGTTTATGTAGTGGCCTTGTATTTTTTCCTGAGCATACTATCATGAGGCTATAAGCATAAGCTTTTAAGCAAAAGGAGCAAACTATGCGATTTTTACCAACTAAAATTCATGGCATTCTCGATTATGTCGTCGGCGTTGCGCTAATTTTTGCGCCGAATATTTTTATGTTTGAGGGCGGACCGATGGCAGCCGTTTGGGTTCCGCGTATCATCGGCGCGGTGCTGATTATTTATAGTATTTTTACCAAATACGAGTGGGGTCTGGTTAAAATCATCCCTATGCCCTACCATCTGGTAATCGATTTTCTGGCTTCACTGTTTTTAGCACTTTCCCCCTGGCTGCTGGGCTTTAGTAACGAGGCAATGAACGTGTGGATACCGCACGTGGCTGTTGGCGTTGTGGTGATTCTGGTTGTGCTGGTTTCGCAAACGCAGCCCGGCCACATGTCCGCGGCGCCCATGCTTCCGACCAATCCCTCGCAACCGCCTATCCCGCCCGCGCCCAAAGCCTAATCGGCGTACCGCACCAAAAAAATAAAGGCAATTACCCCTTCACCCCATGCAGCATCAGGCGGAGTGCAACTTGGGGGCTCTGTAAGAGCCCCGGCGTGTAACGTGCGGAATGGGACGAAGGGATCATTGCCAAAATAAGCTCTTAACTGAGGGCTTATTTTAGATGTTAACCGCTTCGCCGCCGCCCATCAAATCGGCGACTGATTGGGCAAGCGGATCGAGTGCCGGCGCCGCTGGTGCGGGGCGATCGGCATTGAGCACAACGGCAATTTGTACGGGCGAGCCATAAGCCTCGGCCAGGGCGTTGGCCAGCAGTGCTTTGGCCTTCATCTCCTCAACTCGGTTGCTGTGCAGCTTGTACTGGAAAGCCAGGGTAAGCGTTGTGGTGTCTGGGTCAAACGACAGTTCAGCGTGTTTGAGCACGCTTTGCAGCGGCTGGCTGGCTTTGCCAACGGCTTGCAGCGCGTTTTGCCAAACATCTGCGTTCCATGTGCCGGCGGCCGAGGGTTTTTGAGCGGGTTCGGACACGGGTGACGTGTCGCCTTCTGGTTCTGATATTTCGGCCTCAGAGGATTCGAGCACTGTTTCTTCGATGATGGGCTCTTCGGCTTTGGCTGCTTGTGCGGCTTCAGGTTCGGTTGAGGTTGGTGCCATAGGCGATGAATTAGTTTCAGCGATAGTATGTTTGACCAGGGTCGTCAGCAGTTTGATTTCTGGGTTATAAGCCCGAGGCACCTCAAGCAGTTCGTCCAGCAAATCGTATAGGCCGGCCGCCTGCAAGGCGCGCAGTAATTGCGGGAGCAGGCTGGCGCTGGTTGCGCCTTGGGTTGCGAGCTGGGTCAGCTGGCTGACGACCTGAGATCGGTTTTTTGCCATCAGGGCTGCAACTAACTGTGCCATCGCCCCCCGCGGTGCCAGGCCAAGGGTTTGTTCGACGGCCGCGGCGGTGATATTGCCGCCAGTCAGGTTGGCCATTTGATCGAGCAGGCTGATGCTGTCGCGGAAGCTGCCCTCACCGTGCTCGGCAATCAGCTGCAGGGCGGCGTCGTCAATGCTGATATGCTCTTGATCGGCAATGTATTTGAGATGCATGACCACTTTATCGGCCGGTGCGGCCCGGAAGCTATAGCGCTGCGCGCGGCTGATGATGGTGGCGGGCAGCTTGTGCACCTCGGTAGTCGCCAAAATAAACACCACGTGCGCCGGCGGCTCTTCCAGTGTTTTGAGCAGCGCGTTAAAGGCTTCGCCGGTCAGCATGTGCACTTCGTCGATAATGTACACTTTGTATTTGGCTGACACCGGCGCGATGTGCACTTTATCGCGCAGGTCGCGCACGTCGTCGATGCGGCGGTTACTGGCGGCGTCGATTTCGATAATATCCAGGTGGCCGGTCTCGCTGTATGGCAACCCGTTGATCTCGTGCGCTAAAATCCGCGCCACGCTGGTTTTGCCCACGCCGCGCGGGCCGGTAAATAAATAGGCATGGCTAATGCGGCCACTGGCGATCGCATTGGCAAGAGTTTGGGTAATGTGTTCTTGCCCAACGACCTCGGCTAAGGACTTGGAGCGGTATGTTCGATATAAGGCTGGCATATCTGTTTATTATAGAGGTATATATGAATCCAAACAACAAACCCCGCCAGTCATGACGGGGTTTGCACATTGTTTAAACGCGCCTGGCCAGTATGACGGGGCGGTTGTGCTTGGTGCAGTCGAGGATATACAATGCCTGGACTACTTCGAAGATCACGGCGCTTACTGGCTGAGGTGCGTTCCAAAAAAGTGCCGCAAAAATCTTTTCCGCCTGAGTAAAGACTCTGACGGCCTGTTCGCAGGCGGTGGAAAACACCTGGAAGTCTGCGCTGGGCGGTGCGTCGACGTTGAATGGCCACGCCGCCTCTGCATCCCCTTCCTGGATCAGGATCTTCCGGTCCTGGAGGAAATTCAAGAGTGTACCGTACCCATTATTAAGGTGCCGGATAATGGTGTAGTCGGGCGGTAAAACCCCAACCTCGCGTAACCACCACCGGTAAATGGCTGTCGCTGGAGCGTCGTCATCAAACCCATCCTGGGATGCCAGGTCAAGCCCTGCGGTGCAAGTTGTCGCTTCAGATGCGCGGTTTGTTTGCACCTGAACACCATGTTCCAGACAATCTTGAATGTACAGTGCTTTTGTAATGGCCAGCTGAGTGCCGATTGGGCTGAGTTTCCAGGCAAATGCTTCTAGGCATTGCTTCACCTGCCGTAGAACTCTGTCAACTTGCGCACAGATCTGCGCAACCTTTGCAAGCATGCTTCCGGCTGCGGGTGTGAACGAAAATGGCCAAGAGCGCGGGCCGGACGGGTCCTCTACGCGGGCGGTACCGTCTATGAGGAATTCGACACGCACACCATCGATTTTTAACGCGATGGCGATTGGTCTTACTTCAATCGCCAACGTTTGCAGCCACAGCATGTACACAACCTCGGGGACCGTACGATCCCTCTGTTCGTTTAGCTCGTATAGCTGCTTTGTTAAGTGCAGGCCGGCAGGCTCAAACGCTTTAGGCTTGACGCGGCCTTCATCATCGAACGGGCCGTTTTTGACGGCGATCTGGATGAGCATGGACTCAAGGTCTGTGCTCCTGTGCTTTCCCCACAGCGCTGGCGTAGAGACACGATATGTAGCGAGCTTTTTTGCGGCGCTGTCAATGTGGTCGGCGACATAGAATTCCATCGTATGTATCTCCTAGGTGCATACAAGTCATCTACATTGGCCTAGGGTGGTCAATGTGCAGTAGCGAAACTACTTCACGCTATTTTATAACTATTACTGACTCGTGTCAAATATTTATTATCCGGCTCTCCAAACCCTGAGCGGCAATCCAAAAATAGCATTCGTGAGTTCCGCCTGAAAGGCGAAATGTCTCGAGCAGGAATGCTCTTGAGGTGACAAGGCTCAGGATTTGGAGTGTCAGGTTTTATGACCACTATGCTTTTGTGGCCGCCGTATGTTGGTTAGCCTGATGCTGGCGGTGATCTTCGAATGTTAACCAGGCGACATGCGCCGCAATCAGCCGCATCGGGTCGACCACCTCGAAGTTGCGCTTCCGGAGGTCGGTAAAGAGCAGCCCGAGTTCGGTACAGCCAAGCACAAAAGCAGTAGCACCCTGTTCTTGCAATAAATGGGCAATGGCAGCGATTAACAAACGTCCGCTTTCTATCTTGCCGGCTTTGATTTTATAGATGGCGTCGTTGACCAGTTCTTGCAAGGCTGGTTCGGGCAGCAACCAATCAATGCCGTCGCTCGCAGCTGTGTAAATACCGGCGTTGATCGAGCCGTTGGTGGCAAGCAATGCAATTTTTTGTCCAGCGTATTGGTGGCGCAGGGCTTGGTGGATCAACTTGATGCCATTGATAATAGGCACACTCGTCGCTTGCTGGATGGTTTCGATTTTGGAATGAGCGGTCATGCAGGCGATGCAAATAAGCTCAGCCCCTGCCTGTTCAAGCACTCGTACCGATTGGCAGGCGGACGCAGCAAACCGCTGGCCGGCATCTTCGGCTAACGAAGTGGTGCGGTCGGGGATTTTTGGGTCAGTAAATAAGACGACTTGCAAGTGATCTTGATCTATGGTGGCCGGAGTAGCCTCGATAATCAGCCGGTGCAGTTCGACACCAGCCAGCGGGCCCATGCCGCCTAAAATGCCGATTCGTATGGGTTTATTTTTAGACATTAGGTCGCCTTTCTTTGATGAGCTTGATAACCTTTTTGGCTGGCAAGGCGGGTAACGTCAACCGCTCGCCCACCACTGTTTCAGCGGTAAAGAGCGCATCGTAAATACTCTCCTCGACCGCTTCGACAGCGGCCAAAAAGAATTGGTTGATAGTGCCAGTATCAAAAGTTTGAGCCGGTTGTTGGTTTGTCGAAAAAGCAATAGCGT
>DATLVY010000130.1:0-3045 GCA_035576845.1 Candidatus Acidiferrum sp.
TTTGCCCAGCTTGCTTATGAAGGCATGGCTGGCTACGTGCCGGGACGACCAGAGACGGATCGCGGCACCGTTATGCTGCGGGCGATGCGTTGGTGGCAGCAGTACGGGATCGCAGGCCCTGGTGGCCGAGCCCATAAACTGACAGCCTACGCTGGGGTGCCGCTGGACCTCGACATAATGCGGCGGGCGTTATGGCTGTGCAATGGCCTCTGTATCGGTCTGCAACTGCCTAAATCAGCCATGGAGCAGTTCGACAACAATCAGCCGTGGACTTATGTGCCCGGTTCAGAAGTTGTGGGCGGCCACTGCGTGACGCTGGTCGGCTGGGACCCGGAGTGGTTCTACTTTGTCACCTGGGGCAAACTATGGAAGATGTCCTATGAGTTTGCCCTGGCGAAGGGCATGATCGACGAGATGTTCGCATGTATCGCCGTCGATGTTATGCGTCACGGTGAAAGCCCGCAACACCTGAAGCTTGAGGAGCTTATCCGGGACGTTGAAAGTGTGACGCAGAGGTCAGCGTAGCGTTGACTCTATCCCTCGTGGTGGTTCTCTGGCCGAAAGCTAGCGGGCCACCAGTTCATACTTATTTTATATTGCGGTGCTAAAATGATGGTGTACACAAGCTAACGTTTATTGGAGGCAGCATGCAAGACCGCGCAACTATGAGCCTAAAACTCGGCAAAACGCCCGCCCGCCCAGGGGCGATGCAGTTTAAGCTGAGTAATTATATTAACAAAGCAGTTTTGCCTAAACCCCCGGCGCATTTTGGGCACGAACAGCTGATTGGCTCGCACGCCTGGCAGCTGCTGGGTAACGACCAGTATGGTGATTGTGTGTGGGCAGGCGCGGCGCACGAGACCATGATGTGGAACATGGAAGCTGGCCATGCCGTAACGTTTAGCGAGCAGTCGGTGCTCGGCGATTACAGCAAAGTCACCGGCTTTAAACCAACCGACCCGAGCACAGACCAAGGCACCGACATGCAGGTCGCCGCCAGTTACCGCCGCAAAACCGGCATCGAAGATGCGAACGGCCATCGGCATAAGGTGGCGGCATACCTGGCGATTACCCCTGGTGATCTCGAAGAACATTACCAGGCTATGTATTTATTCGGCGCCGTTGGTATCGGTATCAATGTGCCCACGACCGCCATGGATCAGTTCCGACAGAACAAGCCGTGGGATGTGGTGCCTGGTGCCAGCATCGAGGGTGGCCACTACATTCCGCTGGTTGCCAAGCGCACCAACCTGGAATGCGTCACCTGGGGGCAGATCCAGCCGATGACCGTGCGCTTTTTCGAGAAGTATAACGACGAAAGCGTCGCCTATGTGAGCCTCGAAATGCTGGCCCATAACAAAAGCCCCGAGGGTTTTAACGCTGCGCAACTACAAAAAGATTTGGCGGCACTATAGCAGCGCGGTGCACCACGGCTTTCGTATAAAACTTGACTAGGGCGTCTAAGCGTATATAATTTCTGACAGAAGGACTTTGAGCAAACTACTTCCTTCTAGCGCCCGCCGTGCCCGTTTGTTTTGGGGTGATGCCTAGCTCTCCTGCCTAGTCATCACCCTTTTTACTTGTTTTGTCTGTGCCTGGCACATGCTAAAATGAGACTGAATATCCTAATAACCGAGGGGGAATGGTTATGAAAACACGGGTTGCAATCAACGGCTTTGGCCGAATTGGACGGTTGGCGTTTAAGATCGCATTTAGCCGAAGCGACCTTGAGGTCGTGGCGGTTAATGACATCGCTGACCCAAAAACACTGGCGCATTTGCTTAAATACGATTCATCGTACGGCATATACGAGCACGAAGTTTCTAGCGACGACACAAGTATTATTGTCGATAACCAACACGTAAAAGTCTTGGCCGAAAAAGACCCGGCCGCCCTGCCCTGGAAGGACCTGCAGGTTGATGTGGTGATCGAATCGACCGGCCTGTTTGTTGACCCGGCCAAAGCCCGCGCCCACATCGATGCCGGTGCTAAAAAAGTCATTATCAGTGCGCCTGCTAAAGGCGAAGGCGCCAACACCATCGTGCTGGGTGTCAACGAAGATACGCTGGCGAATGCCGGTGAGGTGATTAGCAACGCCAGCTGCACCACTAACTGCGTCACGCCCGTTGCAGCTATCATGGAGGCGAAATTCGGTATCGAAAAAGCCATGATGACCACGGTGCACAGCTACACTGCCAGCCAGCGTTTGCAGGATGCCCCGGCAAAAGATCTGCGCGAGGCTCGCGCCGCCGCCGAAAATATTGTGCCCACCAGCACCGGTGCGACCATTGCAGCTGCCCAGGCACTGCCGGCGCTGAAGGGTATCTTTAGCGGTTTGTCTATCCGCGTCCCGACCCCAGTTGTCAGCCTGAGTGACTTTGTATTTGTCACCAAACGCGACACGACCATCGATGAAGTTAACACGGTTTTCCGCGAAGCGGCCAAAGAGCCATTTTACCAAGGAATTTTGGATGTCAGCGACGAGCCGCTTGTTTCGAGCGATTATAAAGGCAACAGCCACTCAGCGATTGTTGACCTGGAACTAACCAATGTGGTTGGCGGTAATTTAGTCAAAGTGGTGGCGTGGTATGACAACGAGTGGGGCTACAGCAACCGCTTGGTCGAGCTAGTCGCTGATACCGGCAAGCAACTGCAAAAGCAGCAGGAGAGCCAGGCGTGAAAGTCTATCTCGGCTCCGATCATGCCGGTTTTACCGCCAAAGAGCAGTTAATGCTCAAGCTGAGCGAGCTTGGTTACGACGTTGAAGATGTCGGCGACAAAGTGCTCGACCCCAAAGACGATTACCCGCAATTTGCCTACTTGGCGGTGACCAAAATTTTGGGTGACCCCGATGACGACGCCAAAGGTATTTTACTTTGCGGGAGCGGCCAGGGGATGTGTATTACCGCCAATCGATCACGCGGTATCCGGGCGGTTACGGCCTGGAATGAAGAGCTGGCTCGCGAAACTCGTCACGACGATGATGCTAATGTGCTCTGCCTGCCCGCTCGCTCGCTGAGCCTTGAACAAATGTTGAGCATTGCC
>DATLVY010000131.1:0-11194 GCA_035576845.1 Candidatus Acidiferrum sp.
GCAAGCGAGGCGCTACCGCCCAAAGCCTTCGCGTTTTACTCCGTGCGCTTGGTACTAAAAACGATGCCCGGTACAACCTAAAAATTGTCGACAGCGACCGGCCAGAAGGCGGCCAAGACCAAATGGAAGCTGGTGCTAACGAGGATAACAATAGCACAGGCTATGGCGGGCACTACGAAAACCAGCAACCTGTGGAAAACTCACCAGAGGCACCAGTGGAAACACCTGCACCCACCGCTCCGGCCGACAAAAATCCTATTGATCAATACGACGACATAGACGTATAATAAAATCAGCGTTCAAAGCCCATAAGGCGGCTTGGACAAAAACATAAAAACAAAAAAAGCTCGTGCGAGCAACTATAAAGTTGAGAGCTTTATGTGGCGAAACAACCGTCTGCAAAGGCGGTTGTTTTGTTTTTGTCCGTCAGCGGGACGGCCGATAGGATTTACGGATCTGCGGATAGGCCATCCCAGAATTGCAAAAAATCCCACCGCGTGGTACGTTTGTAGGGCGAGCTGCTGTTTTGTAGTGAAGTGGATTCAAAGGCAATTATCCCTTCACGCCATGCAGCATCAGGCGGAGTGCAACCCGGGGCTCTGTAAGAGCCCAGCGTGTAACGTGCGGAATGGGATGAAGGGATAATTGCCCCTTCAAACAACCCACAAATCAATTTATATTTTATGTCCAGAAATATCCAAATAATCTCATTATTCCCCGACATGTTCAGGGGTGTTTTTGACGCTAGTATGCTTTGGAAAGCGCAAGACCGGCAGATCGTCACGTTTAGCTATATCAATCTGCGTGACTTTGGGTTGGGGCCACGCAAGCAGGTCGATGACACCCCATACGGCGGCGGTGATGGGATGCTGCTCAAGCCCGAGCCGCTGTTTGCTGCGGTCGAACAAGCCAAACAAGCAGACCCCGAAGCTCTGGTTCTGCTAATGACCCCGCGCGGCGAGCGCTGGCAACAGGCATTAGCCCGTGAGATTGCCGCCGAGCCTCGCGGCCTTATCTTTATCTGCGCCCGTTACGAAGGCTACGACGAGCGCATCACTTCGATCGTTGACCGCCAAATCTCCATCGGTGACTTTGTGCTGACCGGCGGCGAAATACCCGCAATGGCTATTATCGATAGTATCACTCGTCTTTTGCCCGGCGTTTTGGGCGGCGAAAAATCAGCCGAGATCGAAAGTTTCTCCGACGGGCAAACCCTCGAGTTCCCCCAATATACCCGCCCAGCAGATTTTAGGGGCATAGCCGTACCCGACGTTCTTTTGAACGGCAACCACGCCGAGATTGAAAAATGGCGTTCTACCCATTCTGCCTCGGCTCCAAAGAGTTAAGGCCTGAACCCCGAAACCAAAGAAGGGATTCTGTCACTCGGTCCGCCCCCAGCTTCGTGCTCGGCTCGGGCCCAAGCGCCTGAAACCTGGGCGCCGCCCCTACGTACGGTTTCGAGATTCAGCTAATATGAATTGCCAATCCCAGATTTAAGTGGTATAATTCGTCTGATCTTTTACGATTTGCGTAACGACGCACTTTAACTCGTCCTATCTAGTTCTGAGAGGATAAAACCTTATGGACTTCTACACACCGGCCAACTCGGTCGGGCCGTACATCATCGAAAGAAAAGTTGGTGAGGGCGGCAGCGCCCAGGTGTATGCCGCTACTCATAGCGACCTGCGCGTGCTTCACGCCTTAAAAGTTTTTGTCGGGCAGCTTAACGCTAACGACATAGCGATTTTTATGCGCGAAGCTCGCCGGCATGCCCAGCTCGACCATCCCCGTATTCTCAGGGTTCACGGCACGCTTTACGACAATGCTCGGCCCATACTGATCACGGATTTGATGTCAGACTCGCTCCGCACTCAATTCGCTCAGCCGAACCGTTCCCGTCAGCTGGCAGATGCTTTGCCATGGCTAAAAGCCATGAGCGAGGCACTCGATTTTGCACACAGCCAGGGGGTTGTCCACCGCGATGTGAAGCCGGAAAATATCCTGCTCAATAGTCGAGGTGAGCTTTTTCTGGCGGACTTTGGCATCGCCAAGAGTTTGGTGCCTGGCAGCCAAACACTCCAGACCAAAAGCATCCAGGGCACTTTTGCATATATGGCCCCGGAGCAGTTTGCGAGCCAGTATCAACCCCGTATCGAAAGCGACCAGTATGCGCTGGCCATCCTGCTCTACGAGTGGCTGACTGGCAATGTGCCGTTCAATGGTAGCTGGCTGGATATCGCGCAAGGGCACTTATATAGGCAGCCAGACATGGCCATCGTTCCGCCCGCGCTCAGGCCAATGCTGCTGCGCGCCTTGTCTAAACAGCCCGACAGTCGCTATCCCACCGTTAGCGATTTTGTCAGCGCTCTTGAGACAGCTCCGATTTTGCAGTCAGCAAAACCGACAACCAGTTTGCCAAATGCGCCTACAACGGTGGCGTGCCCAACCTGCGGCGCTCTGGTACGGGCTGGAACTGTGTTCTGTAATGCGTGCGGTAAGCCACTGATCGCCTCCAAGCAAACGACCCTGATTACGCCAGCTATTGCGACGGTTAAGACATTGGCGCAGGTCCTCATCGTTGTCAGCTACAGCGCCGAGGACATGCCTTTTTTTAAGGAGTGCATAGCGGCAGTCATGGCGCTGAGTGAGAACATCAAGATCAAATCACTCAACCAACCTCCAGGGTTTGGTGCGCTAGAGCTAACGCCTTACGAAAAATTTAGACAGAGCGACGCGGCGATCATCCTGGCAACACCGACAACTATGGAGTGTTTTCGTGATCCGAGGGATGAAATTGCCCAGCTCTTTCAGAGCTTGACCTTGCAGGAAATCGCATCGTGCTTGCTCGTCCATGTGCGGCAGTGTGCTTGGCAGACACAACTCGCGGGCACGCCCAAAACATTGCCTCAAACAAAACCGGTTGCGGCTATGCCAGATAGGGCAGCCTTTTGGAATAACGTTTTCCTGCCTGCACTTCGGTCTTGGCAGGCTTAACCCGGCACCACCGCACAGCTAAAACACCAGGAGCTTACGACTTCTGGTGTTTTTCATGCGGCCTACACTTCACCAGGTTACATAGCGTGAAACGATAATTGTTGCAAAACCTATTGACATTATAGCAACTATTTGCTATCATATAAACAATCACCCAGGAAATGCCGCAAGCTGGGGATGGATAGCGAAAGCTATCGAGCGGCTTAGAGCCAAGGTTAATGTCCACCCCTCCGGATAACAGTTGTCCTTCGGGACAAGCCGAGCCTTTCGAGGCAAAGCAGAGAAGGATCTTAGATCCTCAGACTTCTCTCTACAACCTTGACTAGAGGATCATTCCTGCCGTGGAGGCCGATGAACGTTCTCGTTGTGGGAAATGTACACCGCCCTCCACAATGGGCCAGAACTGTACTTGCATCTGCAAGGTAGATTCTGGCCCGTTTTTCTTGTTATCGATATTAGGATTCAGGCCGAGGACTTACATCCCCGGCCTTTTACAATGCCATCCATTTTATAGGCACCAAAAAGTCAGTGCCGCTACCGGATTAACCAACGGAGAAACCAAGGCAGCAAACACCTGTCATAGGCCCTTTGTGCTTCAAAGCTTAGTATTCGTTGGGCGTGTTAGACTATAACAATATTAACGATTCGTCCAGGAACGTAGACTACTCGTGTCGGCCGCTTATCGTTGAGATAGTGCAGGATTTTTTCATCGGCCAAAGCAGTTTGCGTCACCACGGCCTCGGTGCTGCCGATTGGCAGGTCGATAGCTGTGCGCAGCTTGCCATTTACCTGCACAGCGATGGTCATTAAATCTTCAACCAAATAGTGCTCATCCCAGGTGGGCCAGTTGTTAACATGGACGGTGCTCGCGTTGCCAAGCTGGTGCCACAACTCCTCGGCAAGGTGCGGCGCAAACGGGGCCAATAGCTGAACCACTGTGGCCATAGCATGATGCCACGCTTGATTGGTTGGGCTGGGCGTCAGTTCGATTTTGATTTTGTACAGCTCGTTGGTGAATTCCATCAGGCTGGCGATGGCAGTATTAAAGCCCATGGACTCGAGGTCATCGGTGACCTTTTTGATGGTTTTATGGGAGGCGCGTCGCAGCTGCAGCTCATATTCGCTGTTGCCAACCGACTTTTCGGCAGCCAGGTATTCCTGAGTCAGCGTCCACACGCGCTGCAAAAAGCGGTAACAGCCGCCCAGACCTTCGGTGCTCCAGTTGGCTTGCTGGTTCCAAGGGCCGATGAACAGTTCCATCAGGCGGATGCTGTCGGCGCCGTAGCCCTCGCTGATTAAATCGTCGGGCGCGATGACATTACCCCAGCTTTTGCTCATTTTACGGCCATCGGGCGCCAGCAGCATGCCCTGGTTGCGCAGTGCAGTAAAGGGTTCTGTAAAATCGATCAGACCGGCATCAAACATGACCTTGGTCCAAAAACGGGCGTACAGCAAGTGCATGACAGCGTGCTCGGCGCCGCCAACATAGGTATTAACGGGCAGCCAGGCCTTAGCTTTGTCGGTATCGAACGGTTTTTTATCATTGTGCGGGTCGGCAAAACGTAGGAAGTACCAGCTACTGCAGGCAAAGCCATCCATGGTGTCGGTTTCGCGGGTAGCGGGGCCGCCGCACTTGGGGCACAAAGTATTCACCCACTCAGGTACTCGGGCCAGTGGTGAGCGGCCGTCTTCAGCGGGTTGGTAATCTTTGATGTCGGGCAACTCGATCGGTAGCTGGTCATCAGGCACCGCTATCGGGACCGTTGCCAGGCTGATGCGCCAGGCCACCAGGCCGTGCTTGGCGATTTTTTCAGCGTAGCCAGGTGCCAGGTTAGCATAGCCGGCTTCAAATTCCGGCCACGGCAAATACTTTGCGACTTTGCTGACAGCTATAGCAAACTGCTCATCATCATGCAAATCGTGCAGGGTTTTATAGCTGCGTGCTTCGTCCACGCGCACCAGCATGGTTTCGCTCGTATGTTTGTTGACTAGCTCAATAACGTCACCCGCTTTGATGTCACCAAAGCAGCGCTCGGGTTCTTCAGGGTTTAATGCGCGCGACTCGACAGTTTTGGTGCCGTTTTTAATAGCCTCCCAGGTAGATTGATCGTAAAAATTGATGGACAACACTGGGTTTAGCTGTCGCCGGGCGCAAGCCGCACAATGCACAATCGGGATCGGCGCACCCCAGTAGCGTTGGCGACTGATCAGCCAATCGCGAAGTTTGTAATTGACGCGTTCGGTGGCTGCGCCTTTTTTGGCTAAGTCGGCAACAATTTTTTCGCGCGCTTCAAATGACGGCAGTCCATTATACTTGCCAGAGTTAATCATCACCCCTTCGCCACTGTAACAGAGCTGTTCGGTTAACAGCCGATAGCCGTGCAGATGGGCAACCTCGCTGATCACCTGCTCTAGCTGAGCTTCTGCCACCCAGCGCAGTTTAAATTGGCCTTCGTTGGCATCGAGCTTTTGCTCGGCCTGCGTTTCGTCCTCCAGTTCAAAAAGCAGGGGTAAAAAGCGGGCATGGTATGGTTTGTTTTTGACGTTCGAATAAAAATAGTTGTTGACAAAGCTGGTGGCGGTTTGCACGTGTTTGACGTGAGTGTAGCCAGTTTCTTCGGCAATCTCGCGTTTGGCTGCCACCACCGGATCTTCACCAGCTTCGATGCCGCCGCCAACGAACATCATACCACCCCAATTGTCGCGCCGCTGGCCCCAATCCAGCACCAGCACCTTGCCGTTTTTCGGATTGCGCACCACGGCAATAATCGCTTGTTTGTGCGTCTCGCCGCCGCGCGGCTGGCCAAACTGGGCTTCGACTACCTCAACCACCGGCAAATTGTACTTTTCGGCAAACGCATGATCGCGTTCATCGTGCGCTGGGACGGCCATAATGACACCGGTGCCGTAACCCATTAGTACATAGTCGGCTACCCAAATCGGGATGCGGTCGTTATTGGCCGGGTTGATGGCATAACTACCCGTAAATACTCCTGTTTTGGCGCGGCCGGTTTCCATACGGTCGATGTCGCTTTTGTGCTTGACGCTGGCGATGTAGCTGTTGACACTGTCTTTTTGGTCGGCGCTGGTCATGGCTGCCAATTGCGGATGCTCGGGCGCTACCACCATAAAGGTCGCACCAAACAACGTGTCGGGCCGGGTGGTGAAAACCTGCAAAGCTTGGTCACTGCCCTCAACCGCAAAACTGACCACCGCGCCTTTGCTGCGGCCGATCCAGTTGCGCTGCATGGTTTTGATAGCGTCAGACCAGTCCAGGTCATCCAGATCTTCCAGCAGCCGGTCGGCGTAGTCGGTAATCTTAAAAAACCATTGCTTCAGCGGTTTTTTGGTGACTTCGTTGCCACAACGCCAGCATTTGCCGGCTTCAACTTGCTCGTTGGCCAGCACTGTTTTATCGGTGTCGCACCACCATTGCAGGCTGTCTTTTTGGTAAGCCAGGCCGCGTTCGAATAATAGCTTAAAGAACCATTGCGTCCATTTGTAATAGCTCGGGTCGGTGGAGCTGAACTCCCGCGACCAGTCAATGCCAATACCCATCTGGGCCAGCTGCTTTTTGAAGCGCTCGGTATTCTTGGCTACCGCTTCTTTGGGTGAAATACCAGTTTTGATGGCATAATTTTCAGCTGGCAAACCAAACGCATCCCAACCCATGGGGTGCAGTACGTTGTTGCCGCGCATACGCGAAAAACGGGCTATGGTGTCACTGATGGTGTAGTTTCGCACATGGCCGACATGCATGGCCGCACCAGAGGGGTACGGAAAAAAGTCCAGCACATAGTCGCGCGGGCCAGCCGAGTCACCTCGCGCCTCGTACACGCCGGTTTCCTGCCAAACTTGCTGCCACTTGGGCTCGATTTCTTTGGGGTTATAACGTTTCATATACAGCCTTGTTATTATTTAGATTGTTGTAAGTCGCAAGCCAAACGCTCGACAACTATAAGGGCTAGGTTGCACAACCATTTGAAACTTATTATAACTTCAAATCTGTTTATAATCTAGAACTGGGCAGAAAACTAGGGCGAGTATCTCCAAGCGCCACGGAAGGGTCGGGCAAAATGTAACTTGAAACCCCCGCAGGGTCTGGCATGTAGTGTGCTCCGTGGTGCCTGGGGATAAGATCAGGATAGAGCGGCGCCAAAGACGCCGCTCTTTTAGGCAATCAGTGGTAAAACCACAAATGCCTCAATAGTTTTGTACACCAACCTCGGATACGCTGCGCCCAACCTTCCGTAACTGGCACCGTTAAGGTGCAGGTCGCCGGCGCAGATGAGAATGTATCGGTCGAAGCGGTGGCAGCTGATTGCTGGGGCTTAGCGACTTCCGGTGTGGCGGAACTTGGCCCGACGCGCGGCTGTGTGGCAAGCGCAAAATAACGCGTACCCGCAATCCAGCACGTCAGATTACGGAAAACCTCCCACTCGGCAACAGTGTAACTTGGGCTAAATTCAGGATATACCACCTCCTGTTCGTCAGCTTTTCCGTCATTTCGCCAAACGGTCAAAGTGACTGTCAATCTGGCCCCGTAACGATGTAATCGGTAACAGGCCGTTAGTTCAATAGAACTTATCAGATAGTATGGGAGCCGCAAACCGGTAAGCCTTGCAATATCACTAATGATTTGCCGCAGTGTATCGGCATCAAGGCTGATAGCCACTGCCTGGTTTGGCGTTTCGGTTAGTCGAGTCTGGATAGTGCTGGTTGCATCCAAATAGCCAAGGGTTTGCTTGGACTTTACTACGCTGGACATGATAGGTCCACCTTTCTCGTGGCCAAATTATAAACAGCGGCCAATAGGTACAATGGGCGTAATATTTACTTTAAACTCTGATTAAGTTTTGTCAACTCCTTGTTAGGGCAATTATCCTTTTACCCCATGCAGCACGTTACACGCCGGGCTCTTACAGAGCTCGGGCTGCACTCCGCCTGATGCTGCATGGGGTAAAAGGATAATTGCCCTAACAAACGGTGACGCTCTCAAAGCTTGAGTTGTGATGCCGCCGGTGGCGCACTAGTCTGCAGATTCTCAAACTGGCTTTGCTTAATCGCTAACCAATCTGGTGATTGGCGAACGAGTTTATGCTCGTCTTCGGTGGTGTGTAATAGCATTTTTAAAGCCTCCTCAGCAAAGATACGGTTTTGGGAACCCTTAGCCAGCACCACGGCATGCGGGCGCAGCACTTTATGGGCAAACGCGCCAGCCTCCAGCGGGCTGGTAAAACTTTTGACCTGGTTGCCGCGGGACAAAGCCGCAGGCGCCAGATACTTTTCGGCTTCCTCGCCAATCGTGATCACCCATTCCAGCTTGGCCGGATCACAAGCCAGGCCGACTTCTTGGTGAGCTTTTTCGGAATAATCCCCCAGCTCGTTCATGGAACCGAGAATGGCGATACGCTGTTCGGTATCAAAGCTATACAGCGTTTGCAGTGCAGCAACCGCAGCTGTGGGTGAGGAGTTGTAAGTATCGTCAATCAAGGTCGACTCTTTGAGCCCACGCAACAGCTGCATCCGCCCCGGCACCGGCTGGATTTTTTGCATGGCAAGGGCAACTTCGTCAGCCCCCAGCCCCAGCTTGACGGCAATTGCCCCGGCCGCCACCGCCGACTTGATGTTGTGCTCGCCCAGCAGCTTTAAGGCCACCGGACGCTCGCCAAACTCCGGCGCTACAAATTTGCCCGTAAAACCTTGGACTGGCTCGAAACTATCAACCAAATAATGGTACTGCGCCATGTTACCCAAACCGTATGTGCCAATTTGGCCGGGGTTAAAATTTTTACGAAAGCCCACATCTATATCATCGATATTCAGCAACGAGAACTGGCTAAAACCAACAACCGTGAGCTCCTCTTGCGCAACCGCCTCGATGGTTTTGAAAAACTCCATATGCTCAGGAACTACCGCCGTCACGACGCCGATGTCGGCGCGCAGATACTTGCCAAAACGGGCGATGTCACCCGGCTTATCGGTGCCTAGTTCCAGCACCACGACATCGTATTCAAACGGCTGTTTCAGCCGTCTGCCCGTTTCGCGCAGCACCGCCAGCCAGGCCAGCGGGCTCTTCAAACTATCCGGCAACTCAATATTAAACAGCGATAGCGGAATTGTCACTTCAGTGTTATGATTACCTTCATGCGCTAGTACTCGCCAGTGTTGCCCGAGCACCGTAGCCGTGAACAACTTGGTGCTGGTTTTGCCGATACTGCCGGTAATGGCCACTACCCGCGGCTTATGTTTGCGCAGCAAGCGCTTAGCTTGCCACTCGAGCAGTGAAACAACAATGGACTTAAACATATTGCTACCAGTATAGCAGTATAATGGCAAGCAGGCAGCTTGCCGCAACCAAAAACGCTAATTGGAGACACTATGAAACTCACCACCGCAATTATTCCGGTAGCCGGTTACGGGACACGCCGCCTGCCCATTACCAAAACGATCGAAAAGTGCATGTTGCCGATTTGCAACCGCCCCATCGTCGACTACACGGTGGAGGCTTGCGTAGCCGCGGGTTTAACAGATATTATTTTTGTTGTTTCGCCAGAACATCGTCAACTGCGCAGCTACTATGAACCCGACGAAGCCTTAGAGCAGTACCTGAAAAGACAAGGCAAAGAAAGCAAACTGGCCGACCTGCCGGCTACCGGTACGATGCGTTTTCATTATATTGTCCAGGACATCACTGGCGCCTACGGCACGGCGATTCCCGTGTGGCTCGCCAAAAAACTGGTGCAAGACGAAGAGTGTTTTATAGTCATGACCGGCGACGACTTTTTATACAACCCCACGTCCCCCGCAGTCAACATCCAAAAAATGGTCGCGGCCATGGAGCAAGCTGGCGCCGAAGGTTGTTTGCTCGGGATTGAACTTGCCAAAGAACTGATCCCCCACTACTCGCTGGTGCAGCTTAAGCACGACCCCACCGGCCCAGAACTGCTTGAGCAGCTGATAGAAAAACCAGACATCAGCCAGGTTACCAGTAACATTGCAAACATCTCGCGCTATATTTTTACCCCACAGATCTTTCCCTACATCGAGCGTCTGCTTGCCCGCGAGGATACTAAAAAGGAGTACTACATCACCGATGTTATCAACGCCTACGCCGCCGAGCATCGGATGGTTGTGGAGCGAGCCACCGGTGAGTATCTGGATGGCGGTAACTTGGATAGTTGGATTGCAGCCAATAATTTTGTGTACGCTGCCCAGTTTGAACGGTAGTAGTTCTATCGATACTTGACAATTATAATTTAAAATGTTAATACTATTAGATTTGAATGTATGGAGTAGTTCAAGCGCAAGCGGAGGAAGTCCAGTGAATCCAAAACGGTCTTTAACTTCTGAGGAGTGTAGACAAATTGTAGAGCTTGTTATTGTTATGAAGCCAGCGCTTCATACCATAATCGAGGCTCTCCTGCTCGGTATTTCGAGTAGCATAAGAGGAAACCTCATCAACGGTGGCGGCCTGCACGACGACGACAACAGGTCTTATGTTGTCGCCTGTCTCCTCAATCAGCTGGGCGAACGGCCCGAGGTGCTTAAAGTTTTTCTAGAGAATCTAAGCTTTCAGTTGACTCACAACGGAGGGCCTAGCGAGTTTCTGGATAAACTCATACTTGAGCTTTGGTGACACCGCCCTCTCTTCAATAAGCCGGCTAGGATACTAGCAGGCTTATTTTTATGATAAATCTTATCTGGTGGAGATGAGGAGATTCGAACCCCTGGCCTCAGCAATGCGAATGCTGCGCTCTACCAGCTGAGCTACATCCCCGTAACTTTTAAGAAAAGGGCAGCGAGTGGATTCGAACCACTGGCCTCTCGGATCTTACCCGAGCGTCCTGCCGCTGGACTACGCTGCCATAAAGATAAATTCTGGTGGAGCATATCGGATTCGAACCGATCACCTCTTCCATGCCATGGAAGCGCTCTACCAAATGAGCTAATGCCCCATAAAAGTGCACTGCAATGAGTGCACGGGGTAGGGGCTCCGGCGGTTTCGAACCGCCACAACTGTTTTTTTAAACAGCCACCTTGGCTATTGGCGCGGAGCCCTTTTGTAAAAGTACCTCTGGCGGCATACGAACCTGGGCGGAATCGAACCGCCGACCCCCTGATCCGCAGTCCGGTGCTCTGTCCACTGAGCTACAGGTTCTTTAGACTACACTGCCTGAAAGTGTACCATAAGTAGCAA
>DATLVY010000132.1:0-2942 GCA_035576845.1 Candidatus Acidiferrum sp.
TGCTATGGTCAAACCTAATGAGCAAGGGTCGGATGTCGCCAAAACCAGGCAACAGATTGAAGCTGCTGACGAAGCTGGCCAACAGGGGTTTTATGGCTTGGCTGCGGGCGCTGCCATGCACGCCGCTATTACGGCTAAGATGGAACGCTATGGGCTTTGGCTTAAGCGGCTAGCGTCGGAGATTGGTCCGGATGCTGCAGCAAAAATAGTCGTTGCCGCGCTTGAAGCCAGCGAGGAACCTCCGAAAGATCTGGAAGCGTAAAAACGTCGTGCAGCACATAAGCGAGTTCACTGTCCCCACAGATAGGAGCTCGCTTTTTTTGTGTTTTTTATACCCGGTAGGCGCCGCCCATCCGCTGGTGGTACTTATGTTTGAGCGTTTTCATGACGAACTCGGCCCGCGTGACCAAACGCACGTAATCTTGTTGCGAGCTCACCACGGCGTGGGCCAGGCCGGTGGCCATCATTACCAGATCGGCAAGCTCGATAACTGCTTTGCCATCGATACACAACATTCGCTTTTGGCTCGCCAGGCAATCGCCAAAGGATTCATCCATTTCGGTACAGACCTCGAGACACGCGCCTGGGCCCGACGGCTGCATGCAACGCTTTAACCGACGCCATAGCATGGTGCTGCGCTGGTACTTCATTTTTTCAAGCTGCGCGGTATGTATACGCCGCCACAAGCCTTCGGCCGCTTCGGCAGTCAATCCGGTAACGGCAATGGCCAACTCATCGCCGCTAAACCGCACAATCGTGGCATCATCGCTGGCGCGCAGCGTGGCGCGCAATTGCACAACCGCTTCTTTGATAACTTCGTCACCGATGCTATAGCTGAGGGTGTCGTTAATTTTTTTAAAATTCACCAAATCGATCAAAATAACCGAGAGTACAACCCCCGGTTTATGTGTTTCTTTAGCCGAATGAAGACGGCTTTGCAGCCAAGCCCGAAAACCGGCGCCATTTAATACGCCGGTCAGCGGATCAGTCGACAGCAGTTTCCGTACCCCCGCCTCGTGGCCGTTGCGCGCTTCGGAGGCCCGAACAAACATCCACCACAGGAGCTTGTCTTCACCTCCCAGCAACGTACCGATCAGCTGGTCGAGCGAGGCCGCTTCGGCCGGTTGGTCTAGGTTAATATTAAACAACCGAGCAAAATTCTGCCGATCATAGACAGCTATTCCTGTTGGCCATGCGCACTCAACAACAGGGGTTACGGTAGCTTTGGTTCGAGTTGTTAGACTTTTCATAAACAAAAAATAATAGACCTGCCGTGTGGTTATTGTCTACAGTGTAACCCAAAGTGCTTATGCTTGAAAAGACAAAAATAAAGTGCGCTCTCGACTTTAAAAGTCGAGAGCGCACCTGGACATTTTAGTCTTCAATGACCTCCGAAAACTCAGGCACCGGGCTGAGGGCGGTAGAGCGTTGCAATAACTCTCGCACTTCACCACTGATTGGGTAGCCCTCGAGCCAAAAATTTATGCACTGAAGCGCCGCGCTCGACAGTGCAGATAGTTTTTCTTCCGAGGCGCCCAAATCATCTTCAAAAATCGCTGGCTTAAGCGTATCTACATACAATTGCAACAGCTCGCTGCCAAAGCTTACTGTCCGCGGCAGCGGATAGCACGTCGCAACGTGGACGAATTGTCGCCCTGCCACCTCAGGGGTTACTATTGCCTCGGCTTGCTCAAAACTGATAGCTCTGAGGCCGTCATCAAAAAACCGAGCCGTTGGTCACGCGCCTCAACACAAGCACAGACTTCCCCTGGTAAAGGCTTGGCAAAACCATTGCGGTGCAAAATCTAAATGGCCCATCATAAGCCTGCCGAACTGCTGACGGCGAAAGGCTTTATGTACATACATCACCCCCAACCAGCCCAGGGTTACAGCGTCCGTTGGCGCTTGATAAGCTGAGGCAGATATGTAACCGACGCTGGCATAGCGCGACCCTTCGGGCGTCTCTTCTGGAACATAGGCAATGACTCGGCTGAGCCTCGACCGTATTGACGCATCGTCATCCAACCGTAACTCGTGGATGACTCTTACTAAATTGGCCATTAGCCAACCTTTCGTACTAACCAAAAACTATAAAAAACATACCGCACTAGGGTACACTTATTAATATACTAAATTTTAGAGAAAACAACAGATGAAATGGGCAAGTGCAGCAAGGAGGAGCGGCTTGGCTAATACGACTGTGTCAGCCGACAATAATTCCACCGCCCAGTACTTTTTCGCCTTCGTATAAAACGGCGGATTGGCCAGGCGTGATGGCACGCTCGGGTTCGGCCAGGGTAACGTGCAGGAGGCCATCGCGGAATTCGAGGCTGCAATCAACAAGCGGCGCACGGTAGCGGGTACGGATTCGGTACGTTGCACCTGGTTTGGGCGGCTCGTTAATCCAGTGCACGTTTTCGAGGGTTAGCTGGCTGCGCCAGAGTGTTTCGTCGTTGAGATCGGTCGTTACAAATAACTGGTTTTTAGCCATATCCTTGCCCACCACGTAATACGGCAAGCCACCGCCGACTTTGAGCCCATGCCGCTGGCCAAAGGTGTAAAAGATGGCGCCGTCGTGCTGGCCGATGGTCTTGCCGCTGCGCTTGTCGACGATGTCGCCCGGCTCGGCCGTTACATATTGCTGCAAAAAATCCTTGATGTCGGCGTTGCCGATAAAGCAAATCCCCTGCGAGTCTTTTTTGGCAGCGGTGGCCAAGCCGAGTTCAGCCGCTTTGGCACGCACTTCGGGCTTGGTCAGCTCGCCAATGGGCAGCAGAGTTTTTTGCAGCGCTTCACTGGTGACCCGGTACAAAAAATAACTCTGGTCTTTGTTGGCGTCGAGACCGGCAAACAGCTGGCCATCATGCGTGCGGGCGTAATGGCCGGTCGCCACGAACTCGGCACCTTCGGCGATGGCGGTTTTTAAAAACAGGTTAAATTTA
>DATLVY010000133.1:0-4332 GCA_035576845.1 Candidatus Acidiferrum sp.
GAATATAGCTCCAATTAATCATGCGGGCTGACTACATAAGAATAAGACTAAGTTAGGGTAAGTCCGCGCTACGCTCAGAGTTGAGCGTAGCGCGGAGGTCTAGGCCGCGATTTTGGCGACCTGGACCGATTGGGTAGTGTAGCCGGGTTTGTAGTCGATCTCGATGGTCACATTGACCGTTTCGCCGACTACGAACGCAGTTCCGACTGGAGCAACCGTATTAAGCTCGGCCAGTACGAGGGTGTTGTCACCGTACAGCTCCGCTTCCTGGTTAGCCCCCAAGTATAGTCGGTCGCTAGAGGGTGCGAAGCCAAGGACATAAAGCATGGCAACGGCCTTGGTTGGGCCAGCTGAGGCTGGGTTTCCGAAGGTGAGCTCTTTCAGGAGCCCTGCCGCCAGAGCGGCACTGATAACGTTCAGGAGGCCCTTAAGGTGTAGGCTAACTTCTTTTGTCATCGTAGATTGCCTTTCCAATAGATGTACTCAAAAAACAGTAAGCTCGATTTTAGCGCCCGAATCTGTGGGCGCTTACTTTCTTGCAATATTATAGATCACTACGTTATAATTGTCAAACAGTCGGATATTATAGTGCATATAAAGAAACGGAGTGTGTTGTGATGGCAGACCTATTTACGAATAACGACTTTCGGCATGGCCGGCCGCAGGTGTTGATGCAGGCCGACAAGCATCCCAAAATTTTATTGCTCTGGCAGCATGGTGATGAGCGGCTGGGGCCCGATTTGGGCTACTATTTGTATAGTCAGCGGCCAGACCTGCTGCAGTATGTAGATTACCTGTGCGGCAATCCTCAAGCCGCCAGCCAGGATCCGCCGGCGCATTGGACTGATGCTGACCTCAACCGAAGCTATGGCCAGTCTGCCGAGCCGACATACGAAACCAAACGTGCCCGCGAAATAGTGGATATTATTCGGCAGGGTAATTATGAGTACGTGCTGGATGTGCACACCTCGGTCACCGATGTCGGCCACTTTGCTATCGCTCCCAGGTTGAGTACTGCGGTCCGCCGCTTGATAGCCGCTTCGGACGAGCAGCGGGTGGTAGTGCTATCGCCCGATCTGTACCAGGTTTCTTTGGCGGGGCAGTTCGAGCAGGTACTTGCGCTGGAATACAACCAAGCGCTGGCCGATCAGCCCGAAACATTGGAACAATTGGCGACAATGCTTGACCGTCTGGCTGGTCTGCAACCTGCGACCGAGCCAAGAGCCCGGGAGATTTTTTACATCGACGGCCCGATCCCCAAAGCCGAAGACCCGGGTGTTGATGCCCGCAATTTTGAGCTGTGCAAAGATGGGTACTATCCGGTTTTGTTGGGGACGGGCAAACGTTCGTATCGTGAGGATCCAACTAAAACGTACCTGGGGTTTGCGGCGCGGCGTCGGGAAGAGGTGGTGCTGTAGGCGGGAGTTTCCCAGGGAAACTCTGCGTTCAGCCTACGCCCCGCTTCGTTTATCGGTAAGTTTACAAATTTAACAGAGTATCATCCGCTGATCGCGACTAGCTCTCGACCAGCTTGTAAAGCTCAATATATTCCTGTGCCGTTTTTTTAAGGCTGAATGATTGGTTCATGCAGCGCAACACCATGCTATGCCATTTACTTGGCTGGTTGTACAGCTGCTTGGCTTTTTCTAGCGCCCGCAGCAGTTGTTTTTTCTCGTCGGTCTCAAACAAAAAGCCAGTGCCCGTGCCTTTGGTAAAGCTGTAGTTTGAGATCGTATCAGCCAGCCCGCCGGTATTTTTGGCAACCGGCACCACGCCGTAGCGCATAGCCTTGAGGTGGCTGGTGCCGCAAGGCTCAAAAATCGACGGGGCTAACATGATATCTGCCGCTGCCATCAGTTTTTCCTCGGTATTATCACTAAAAGTTTCGAGATACACTACGTTTGGCAGTTTTTTAACCATGGCTTTAATTGCTTCAACGTAACATTTATCACCTTCGCCCAGCATCACTAAGGCAAAACCAAGCCGCGAAATGTCAGGGATCGCCTCCAGCATCAAATTAAACCCTTTTTGATAACACAGCCGGTGGGTGGTAATAATCAGTGGCCGGCGGAGCAAGTATTTTGGCAAACCAAGGCGGCGCAGTATAAAGGCTTTGTTTAATTTCTTCTTCGAAGTAGCGTTAAGCGTGGTGAAATTGTACGGCACTTTTTTAGAAGAAAGAGGATTATATAAATTGTAATCGATACCGTTGAGAATGCCGTAAATTTTGTGCTTTTTTAGGACGTTTTGCAAGCCTTCGCCATATTCCTTGGTAGTAATTTCCTCGGCGTAGCGGGGGCTGACAGTGGTGATGATGTCGGCATTTTCGATACCAGCGCGCAAAAAGTTGGCCCGCTGCCATATAGGCGAATCGAAATCTGGTAACTGGCCGCTGAGCCGGACTTGCTTTTTAGGAGTATAACGATTATCGTTGACGAACGACGAACCCTGATAACCGATATTGTGTAACGTCAAGACAATTTTGGGGCTATTTTTTTTGAATAAACCACGACGCTGTTTTTGGAGTGGCGCACATAGCGCTGCCATCCAATCATGCAGATGCAGAATGGCCGGTTGTAGTCGAGCCTTGCTGATAATCTGAAAGGCTGCCTGATCAAAGAAATAAAGGCGCTTATGTATTTCGCCGTTGAGGTAGAGATTCTTTTTATACCGGCCAAAAAAATCGTAGTGACTGATAAAATATATCTTTAAACTGCCCTTAAACCCTTTAAAAGCGTAGACAAAGCACGAGCAAGTAAGCGTTTTGCTTTTGTCGAGTTTTACGGGTAAATCGGTGAAAAGCTGTGTCAAATCTTTTTTACCAAGGCGTTTGGCGACGGTGCCCCAATACGGCGTAAATACGCTGACGTGATGGCCGAGCTTGGCCTGGTTGATGGCAATGTCCGAAACGGCGTGGGCTAGGCCGCCGGTTTTGGAAAAAGGGAAGAATTCGCTGGTGACGTGTACGATTTTCATACTTTCATTCTCCTTTTGTAACTGGTATTAAGCTGGTGTGGCCTAACTTTCAGCCTCTGAGTGGCAATCCAAAAAATATCATCGCGAGTTCCGCCATAGGCGGATGTCTGACCAGGGATGTTTTTTGGATTGACGAGGCTCGGAGGCTGAAAGTTAGGCCGCATTGTTGTCCGATTTCATTAAGATTGCTTCGAATAGTTTTTCGTAGTTGGTCACCATGGTTTCTTGGTCGAATGACGCTACGGCGCTTGCCCGCGCGGCCTGCCGCATTTTTAGGTAAGCCGAATCGCTCAACGCATACAGCCGCTTAATCGCCTGCGTAAAGCCCGCTTCGCCATACGATTGCTCGAGCCAGTTACCGCGTACCGAGTCTTCGGCCAGGTTAACCAGATAGCCAGTTTTTCCATCCTGGATGATCTCTGGCAGTGCGCCCCGGGCAAACCCAATAACCGGCGTGCCGACCGATAGGCTTTCAATTATGGCTAGCCCAAATGGCTCATTCCACAGTGCCGGAAATACCAGTGCTTTGGCTTCGGAAAGATATTTTTTAACATCGGCTTTATCTAGTTGTCCGAGAAATTCAACTTGTTTGCCAGCCCCAGACTGCAAATGCTGCAGGTAAGCCGCATCACCCGAGCCGATAATTTTCAGGGGTACTTTTAATTGATTGGCGGCTTTTATGGCAACCTCGATGCCTTTTTTAGAATCCAGGCGGCCGAGGTATAACAGATAACCTGCTGAGCTATCTGAAAAACTGAAGAAGTTAGTATCAATGCCGTGGTAAATTTTTGTGGCAAACGAAAGCTCGGGGTTAGAAGCGATCTGGAAATCGCTGATCGCCACGATGTGCGGTTTTTTCAGCAATTTGGGGAAGATGGTTTTTTCAAACGTGATGCCAGGCCCATGGAGTGTGGCAACAATGGGTGCGTCAATAAAATAGCTAAACGTGGCGGCCTCGATTGGGAAAAAGGCATAAATAAGGTCATAGCGCCGCTGCAGATGCATGGCGAAACATTTGCTTATCAAAACCGGGTCGGTGGCCCAGCCATCAAGCTGATTGCCGGTACCAAAGAGCGTGTAGGTTCCTTCGGGCCAGAGCCATTCCAGGTGGGCTGACGTTTTGGAATTACCAGTGGCAAATAGCGTCACATCATGCCCGCGCGCCACCAAACCTTCGGTGATGGCCGACATAAAATCATGGATCGACCGAGCCCAGCCTTGCGGGATTTCCGCTTCAATCGGCGGCGTAGGCAAGGTGTTGGAGCTGATGACTGCGATACGCATTTAGCCCCTTTGCCAATGCTTTTGCCAGATTTTATACACCAGGTCGGCATGTTGTTTTTCGAACTCAAGACG
>DATLVY010000134.1:0-16228 GCA_035576845.1 Candidatus Acidiferrum sp.
TGACTACCACGACCCATAAAACTCTGCGCGGCCCGCGCGGCGGCATGATTTTAACCAAAGGCACTGTCGGCAACCCGCTCAAAGCGCCCGAAAAAACCATCGAGAATCTACCTACTTTGATCGACCGTACCGTTTTTCCAGGCGCCCAAGGTGGCCCGCTAATGAACACGATCGCCGCCAAGGCTGTAGCTTTTGGTGAGGCATCCACGCCTGAATTTGCTCAGTACGCCGAGCAAGTGCTCAAAAACGCCAAGCGCTTGGCTCATGAACTGATGCAACGCGGTTTCAAACTGGTCACCAACGGTACCGACAATCATCTAATCCTGGCCGATGTCAAAACCAGTTTCGACATTCATGGCGGTGAAGCCGAGGCCGCGCTCGACGCCATTGGCCTTAACTGCAACAAAAATGTTATACCTGACGACACACTCCCGGCTTTCCGCCCCAGTGGCCTCCGCCTAGGTACGCCGGCCATCACTACTCGCGGCTTGGACGAAGAGCACATGGCCCAGATCGCCGAGTGGATGCAGCAGGCTATACAATATCGTAGTGATATCGCAAAACTTGGTTATCTCAAAAACGAAATTGCCCGTTTTGCTAAGCAATTCCCGTTGCCAAGTGATACTAATTAAGGCAGCTGCTAAAACCATACATTTGTAAGCGGGATAAGTACAGGTTAGGCGAGGGCGTTACTCGATGATAAGTAGCGCCCTCGTAATGCATATTGCTGAATGAGCGTCGTCGGTTTGCTCAAGGAGATTTAGCAGGCAATCACCCCAGCCATCCAACTTTTCCTTTTGGATGAGTCAGGCTATTTTCCAGTGGCTGTTGATGGCACTGTTGTTGCCGTCGTGTCTGATGTGGAGCTGTTGTCAAAAAATGCACATCCCAGCTTCAACCAGAATCAGCAATCCGAAAGCTGCGATGTCTGACGCGGTGATAGGATGTTTTTCGTGGAACACGAAACGTGCAACCAGACTGGCGATCACAAACAGGCTTACGGTAGTAATCTCCATATAACCGCCCAGGGATATGATGGAAACAAATCGGTAGGCATGCTGGTTGGTGAATATCAGGAAATTGTACTCAACAAAACAAAACGGAATACAAATTACCCATGCGGTGAGATTACGAAGCCGATTGGTCGCATACCACCACGGCAAAACCTTGGCTTTGTATTTGGCGTCGAGCCTGGCTGTAATAACCGGATGAGCATACCATGCCAGCAATTGAAAGAAATTGGCAACCAGGCAGCCGAAAAGCCATTCAAGTGGAAGCTTTCCGGGTAAAACGATGCCAAACCACGAATTCATTACAGGATCTAGTTTGCCGAATGTGGGCGGCACGGGGAAAAGCACAATCGAGCCGCCAACAACGCAAACTGCTAGTGCTGCAACCACTGTTTTACCAAATCTGGATGGTGTGGCGAACTTGAACTGATAGACAATCAATACGACTAGCCCGAGTCCGGCCAGATATTTCCACTGCCACACTTCGTGCGCAATCAGGGAAATTACTAAAAAGGCTGCAAAGTTCGGCGCTTCATTGGCTAGCCTCTGGCTAACGCGGCCAATCTTGTTATGGGTTACGCGATTAGCCCACACCTGAAAAGGGTACTCGCCTATAATGGCCCACAGCCAACTGAAAAGAATATTCAACCACAAGGAGAGCCGCAAAGGCAAAAAAACATACCAAGCCCCCATCATGATCGAGTTGGAAACACAAAGTTTCCACAGTGCACCACCAAAACTCTTACGGTCGAGGTGGATTCGTTCGGTCACTTCTGTCTGTTGCATGCTTGCTTTCTAGCTTGGGCCAGCATACTAATAGCAACCCAAGCCGGCAGAACAAAAAATTGTTCTATCGGCTTGGGTCGCAAACTCGATATAAATTGTCAAAATAAAACAAACTCTTTAGATCTGACAAGAGTTTGTCGACTATGCTAGCATATCACATGCATAGTCCTACAAGAAGGGGCCTTGGCAAAATGCCTAGCCCTCCATGTTCTATGATGCGGCGTTTAGTGGGCTAAGGTTGCAGCTTGTTCGTCACCCACTTTAGCGGTGTCAACATTTTTTGGTGCACAACAAAATACGTTGTAAAGGGTACTGCCACTGATTAATTGGGTTACTTTATTGATTTAATTTCAACTACATGTTACTATTTTGAAAAGCAAGAATGCCCCTAACGGTATTTGTCTTGCTTGTTTGAGTTTTGAAAGAAGGAAAACATGGCACAATCGATTGTAAAAGAGCTCAGCTGGGAAGGATTTACCCCGAATGCGAGTTTGCTTAAGGCTAATCCTCAGCTTGACCATCCGGGTAAGACATGGTGCCTAAAAGCAATCTTTGACTACGAAGACATCGGGGCCCTGCCAGGAGTGACAAAATACAGTACATTCGCTGCCCAGCTGGCCACTGCGTTGCAGTTTGCGACATTTGGCTCGCCAAAGAGTCTGGTCAGGTGGGCGGAATGTGTTGTTTTAGTTCACCAACCTAATCCCGAGCAACTGAAGATTGAGCTCGATATTGTTGTCGCAAATCTCAGCACCGATGGGAGTGAGTTGGCCGATCAGATGTGGGCCATCGGCGGCTATGTTGCTGCGGCAATTCCAAGTCTGCTGCCCTTGATGTGGCCAACTGAAACTGAGATATGTGGCTGGTAGTAGGTGTGTGTTCTATTGTTTGCAATTAATAAGGGATCCGCTTAAACCAAGCGGATCCCTTTTCTTTGAACTTATATTGTCGCAGCTTGGTTATCCGCGCCCTCGGTTGTAGCCACCTGCTTTGGTGCACGGTAAAAGACGTTGTATAAGATACCGCCAGTGATAACCACAATGCCGCCAACAATCACCGGCATGTTAACACCCATGGTTGCCACATAACCGCTGATGGCAGCCGGGATGGCTTGGGCCAGGGCTTGGACGCTGGCTTCGATGCCAAGCACCTCGCCCTGTTCTTTTTTACCAGCCGAAATACTGACAAGCGCTGAGGCGTTGGCCATGGTCAAACCGTTAAAGATAGCAATTAACGGGGCGACGAGCAGCAACTGTCCGCCGGTTGTTGGCCACAATTGCAGGAATAAGGCAAGGCCGTTGCCGATAAGGCTGACGCGCAAAATCTGGTGGCTTTTAAAGCGTTTGATCACAATCGGCAGCACCACCACCTGGCTCAGCGCGATACATATGCCGATGTAGGCAAAAAAGTCGCCGACGTTGGCTGTGGTAAAATGCAGTTTTTGGATTAGTAAGATCTGGAAAAAGGTGGTAAAGAAGGTGAATCCAGCCATAAAGAAGAACTCGGCGCTAAAAATGGTGCGCAGGCCAGGGCGGCTGGCTGCTTTCCGGATGTTGTCGACCGACTTTGTCCAGGCAATTTTGGCCAGTTTGTTGATGTGCTTGTGGGTTTCGGGCAGGATAAATAATACGAAGCTGACGTTGATCGCGGCCATGATGGCGGCGAACCAAAACGGGGTAGCCGAGTCGAACCAGTTTGGCGTGTTAAATAAGCCAAAGAAACTGGTGTTTGGGCTGGCCAAACGCGCGCCGATGTATGGCCCCAGCACAAAACCCATGCCAAAGATGGCGCCCATCAGGCCGAAGTTGCGGGCGCGGTGCTCTGGTTCGGTGGTGTCGGCAATAACTGCACGGGCGACGCTGATGTTGCCACCGGTGATACCGTCGATGGCACGGCCCAGGAACAGCAAAGGAATATTTTTGGTTAAAATCCCCAGCGCAAAAATAATGTAACCAATCGAAGTGCCGAATAAACTAAAGGCTAGGATGGGCTTACGGCCAAAACGGTCACTCAGCTGGCCCAAAATTGGCGTGGCAAAAAACATCATCAGCGGGTAAATCGCCGTGATCCAGCCCAAAATAATCAGGCTGGTGTTAAAACTAAAACCGGCCGGGACAAAAATTTTATAAATCAGCTGCGGCATCACAGGGAACAAAATCCCGACGCCCAGCACATCGACGAAAATCGTCAGCAGCACAATGGGCAGCGCGCGGCTCTCTAACTTTGATTTAACTTTTTCCAAAATTGATCTCCTAATGTTATTTATCGAACGAGTGGTTGCATGCAAACGGCTTGCCTGCAGCGCAGGTGTGCTGATGCAGCACCTCCAGGCAGCTTTCGAGCTGCTGTTTTTGTGCAGCGGTTAAGCTGTCAAAGATCGGGGCACTGTAATTTTTGAGTATCTCGAGCGCCTGGCTTGTGAGCGCAGCACCCTTAGCGGTTACCGAGGCAATATGTTGGCGCCGGTTATCAGGGGTGACCTGTACTTCCAGCAGCCCAGCTTTGGCAAGCAGTTTAATCTGCCGGCTAATGCTCGCCTCGGTTTGCCCCAAGCAGTCGGCCAACTTATTTTGCTGAATATGCTGGCCGTGTTGCAAAATCATCAGAATTTTAAACTGCGCCATGCCAAGCCCTAACTCCTTTTGCAGCACGACATCATACTGCCGCGCCAAAATACTGGCGGTATGCTGCAATAAATAGCCAAGACGGTTGGTTGGCGACATTAAATTCTCCTTAACTTAAATCATAGCTCATAATACTTAACATGTCAAGCTTAATTGCAACTGTCGACATTCTTATTGACATTATAAAATATTTGTGCTATTATTTGTTCTATGAATTCTGTGCTTTAGCATGTTTCTGTTCTTGAGAAGGAGAAGAAAAAAATGTTTCCAAGTGAGGACGTACTGGTCGAGGCCTTGCAGCGCCGAGGTTTTGAGCGCAGGGCCCGAGCAGCCTGCCGGAGCCTTATGAAGTCTGGCCTGAATGAGGAGCAAATCCTCAACGGCAAACTGACTATGCTTATGGCTTGGCTGGGTTTGAGTCGCTACGAGGCGGGGCAGTTGCGTCAGGTCATCCGGCTCCATAATAGGGAGTGGTGGACACTCCACATAGACGACGATGACCCCCTGGAGGATCGTCTGCGGACGGTCACGATCGTTAACCTTATGGGGGAGCAAGGGGCGGCAGAGCGTATCAGGGGTGCGCTCCTTATACGTGATCCCTTGCTTACGGTGGAGTCGTACAGCCAAGGCACGAGTTTTGTCTCGCCCGAGCGGCTCGGGTATATCGAGTACGCGAATGTGGCCGTCCTTCTACTCACGCTGGATAATTTGTTCAATTTCCGGTATGGTGGTGAAGAGTACAAGCAAATGTTCAAGTTGTTGGGGAAGCTTGCTCCTAAGGGGCTGCCGAAGATCGCCTACGTCCGCTTGACGACGCTGGGAGTTAATCCAGACGACCCCATCTTGGGCAGAGCCCTCTGCCTACCAGCAGGCGACCAAGCCCTCAGCCAGTGGAGTGACAAAGATGCGGCCTATCTGGACGTTGTTGACGGGATTTTAAATCTCGTCAGAGAGAGCGAAGAGTAGTTTTTAACCCCATGCCGTAGCGGCATGGGGTTAAGTATTTTATAGAGTCTGAAGAAGTATCGTACTATATAAAATGAACCGCGCCGGCTCTCGAATGAGAGACGGCGCGATAAACTATTTGTACTTTTCCGCCTCAGCCGCCCAGGCGGCAAGGAGGCCGGATCGGTAAGCTTCCAGTAGGGCAACGCCCGTGTGAGAGGCGATGAAATCCCGATAGATGTTGCTGTGGCCCAGGACGTAGTACTGGCCGTCATGTCTAAAGTCCCGAAGCTGGTAGTTTGCTCCCTTAGATGCAACTTCGGCAATAACTTTTAACAACAGCTCCGCTGCGGCTTTGTCGGCAGCATCGGCTGCGTCCTTGGCCACCCAGGCGGCGTCGCCGCAGGGCTGACCTTCGGGGTTAGCGCATTCCAAGTTGGATTCGGGGTGCCACGATGGATTACCATACTCGTAGAAATTCACGAAGTACATGTTCTCCATCGGTATGTACCCCGACGGTCCCCCGTCTGCTGTTGCGCCATCAAGAAAGGCAACGCCTTTTTTGATGCGACCCAAGACGTGGGCATACGGCTTCACGCCCTCATCTACCGGCTCCCAAGCCGGCTTCACCCAATCACGGGTAGAGAAGATGAAGGTTTCAGGCGCATTACGCGCCTCGTCTTGCTCGCGCTTAAATTGCGCAATTGAGCCAGTGTATTCTTCTTGGCTGCCGTTGGCGCCGATTACACGGTAGGATGACATTATTTTCCCTTTCAAAACTCTTGAGAGTGAGTATTCCGATAGTTCACTCTACACTGCTTGTGTTATAAGATACTTATACGAAACTTGTCAAGTATCTGGCACACGAGTGTTTGTTGATAAACCGTTATGATCTATAATAACTAAATGTCATGCGCCCGTAGCTCAGGGGATAGAGCACTGGTTTCCGGAACCAGGTGTCGGGGGTCCGAATCCCTCCGGGCGCACCATACTTATTTTTTCCACCGTCCTACCCTATAATATCTACCTATGACGGCGGACGTTTACAAGCACCTCCTGCGGATTTTTTACGGCAGCGCATTGCTATTGCCCGAGCCGTGCTAAAAGATGCGCCGATTGTGCTACTTGATGAAGCCACCAGCGCGCTCGACAGCGAAAGCGAGCAGATTTTGCAACAATCCATGCCTGAAATTATTGGTGGCCGCACCGCAGTGGTGATTGCGCATCGCTTGAGCACAGTAGCTTGGCTTGACCGCATCGTGGTTATACAAGACGGCGCGATTGTTGAGATGGGCACACACCCACAACTGCTGCAAGCTGGGGGCATTTACTTTGGACTTTGGCAAAAGCAATCCGTACAGCCACATCCGTAGCGGCTAGTCTGTTAGTCGGGTTATACTAAAGTACGGAGGTAATTATGCGCAAACTTATCGTTTTAACATTTATATCACTTGACAGCGTGATGCAGGCGCCGGGTGGGCCGCAGGAGGACACTTCGGGTGGCTTTGCATTTGGCGGCTGGACGGCTGGCTACTTCGACGGCTTTATGGGTAAGGTGATGGCAGAGCAGATGGGGCACCCGTTTGACTTGTTGCTCGGCCGCACCACTTACGATTTATTCGCCGCTTTCTGGCCGCATGCTGGTGACGATCAGGAGCCGGTGCGAAGCGGTATCAACAAGGCTAAAAAATATGTGGTGTCGCACCGCCCGCTGAATAGCGACTGGGAAGGCTCGGCGCTGCTAGAAGGTGACATAGTCGCGGCGGTTCAAAAACTCAAGGCCCAAGACGGGCCCGAGCTGCAAGTGCACGGCAGCAGCCAGTTGGTGCAGACCTTGCTTAAAAACGATCTGGTTGACGAATTGTGGCTTAAAACTTTCCCAGTTACACTTGGCGGCGGCAAACGGCTATTCGGCGAAGGCACCATGCCGGCTGGCTTTAAATTGCTAGATTGCCAGGCTTCGCCCAGCGGTGTCATTGTCGCTTCGTACGCCCGTGATGGCGCGATTAAGGTCGGCTCGATGGTGTAAGAGAGCCGGTTGAACTCATCGGTTTGACGATTTCGTAGCATCGTTGGCTTGCAGGGCGGCAAGCAGTTCCGTCACCTCTGTTGGAGCGTGTGGCAGCAAAATGGTGTTGGTGGTCGAAGCGCTGGCGACATCGCGCAGCATGTCGGTATAGCCAGTGAGGGTGACTAGGCGCATAGCTTCTTCGGGGCCGACGCCGGTAGCCTGGGTAAAGTTTTCGACCGAATCTTTGAGGCCGTTCATAATGGCTTTGCGCTGGGCGGCGATGCCTTGGCCCTGCAAATGCTTGCTTTCGGCCTCAGCTTCGGCGCGTTTGATGGCCAGGGTTTTGTCGGCTTCGCCCTGGGCGATAGCGGCCTCTTGGTTACGGCGCGAGGCATTAATATTATTCATAGCCTCCTTGACTTCGGCAGGTGGATTGATGTTCAGCACCAAGGCTTTGACGATCATATAGCCGTATTCTTGCATGCGTTCGCGCAGGGTTTTCTCGATAGTCAGTGCCATTTCTTCAACATCAGCGTAAGCGGCATCGAGATCAAGCCCCGGCAGCTTGGAGCGAACGATATCAGAGGTAAAAGCATTCATCTGGGCTGCCGGATCGTCCAACAGATAAAAAGCCTCACTGACATGAGCGCCGTCAACTTTATACTGGACGGCGATTTCGACCGTCACGAACACGTTATCTTTGGTCTTCGTCTCGATTTTTATCTCGAGCTGTTCGACCTGCAAGCTCATTCGTGCCGCAATCCGGTCGATAAACGGAACGCGCACATGCAAACCCGGGTGGGCCAGCCGCAAAAATTTTCCAAAACGCTCGATCACCCCAATTGTTTGTTGTTGGATTGTGTAGAAACTTCGATTTATCAGTAGTAGCAGCACAAACAAAATTACGGCACCAATGCCAAATAGCTCAAGCATACAGTCTCCCTTTATATTTCCTTCATTATATAACAATTTGTCAATAACTACGTTGGGCAAGCTTGGTTTAGAAGGCGTGCAGGGTGTGTTCGGTTTAAGTTTAGGGATAATTGCTCAACAAAAGTATTGACATATATTTTATAATGTGCTAATATACAGACATGGTGCTGCTGGCGCGCTGAAAAATGCCGGCGGCGCTCCGTTGTTTGTTGCCCTAATGGATGGGCTAGTGCAAGGAGATCATCATGACGATGAACCTAGCTGAGCCGGGTAAAGCCCCGGCGACCCTTTTGAGCAAGTAGCCCGGCCCAGGCCCTGCCCCCGCAACCCGCGAGTTTATAAAAAGTTCCGGGGGCGGGGCTTTTTTCTTTGTCTCGATTTTAATTGACGCTGCATGTAAATAGAATTTTAAACAGCCACGGATTTGCTCCGCGGCTGTTTTATATAACTTCCTGTCGGAAGAGAAAAAAGAAAGAAGCCCGCCTAACTTGCCAGACATTGCTGCACTAGTACCTGGGCATCTGGTGCGGTAGCTGGGTAATGGCAGATTTTGGCGTGTAGGCTAAACCCCTGTAGCTCAAAAGCTTGGTAGCTGCTTGGCGGCACCTGGATGATGAGGCCTTGCAGTAACTGCTGGGCTTCTTGCTGGTAGCTCCCGTCGGCATATGTCGCCGGCGAGTCAACGATGCGTAGATCCAGAGCGGACACGACGATCTGCACGGTTACCACATTGTCTGTGGTGATGACCAGTGCACTGCCCACCGGCACTTTGGCCAGCCGGCCGACGGCAATCGTCAGCTTTTGACCAATATTGATCATGCTGGGGTTAGCCACGTTGTTTGCGCGGGCCACTGCTTGAATTGTTTGCCAGTTTGATTGGCGATGCAGCGCCTGCAAGATGTACGTCAGGTTTTGCCCCTGCAAAACTGTCCAGCTAACGTGTGATTGCGAAAACTGGAGAGCCAGTGGGCTAATCTGGGTAGTATGTGCTGGGGTAGCTGTGGCGGTAAAAACAGCGGTCGGTACTTGGCTGGCCGCAACGGGGGTTGCGTCATTTGTCGGTAGGCTGGTAGCTACCAGAAACGTAAAAACAAGCGATACGAGAATGATCACCGTCGCAATAATCAGTGCGACAGCGATGAAACCGTGTCGCTGTTTTCTTGGTGGTTGGTGGACAGGTGTAAAGGTCGGTAAGGGTGCCTGTTTTTGCCAGGCCGTGTCTGGAACTTTAATGGTTGGCAGATCTGTTTGGGCTGCTAGTAGTAGCTGCACACGTCGCGCTTCCAGTAGTTCTGGAAGGGCTTCTCCGCTGAGTAGCTTCTTGTACCAGATGGCCTCCGTTCCGCACGTAATTGCCGTGATAACCAGCTTGGGTTTATTGTGCACTAATTGCGTTCTGGTTCTAACGAAAATCGGGCGTCCTTCCCAGCTTGCCGCAGGTGCAAAGCTGCGAATCAGCTCGGTAGTATCTGCGTCTAGTTTGTCGCCCAAAACGCCGGGAAAGAATACTGGACATGTGCCAATTTGAACACATTTAAAGGGCATTGGGGTAGGTTTGTTAAACTCGTTGGACATTTTCTGACTCCTGGTATGAGAACATTGACGCGCTTTTGGGCAAAACTTTCACACGGCATGACTGCCGCTAGGCTACGCACTCGCGAAAGTTAGCTTATAACACTTCTATGGGGGGACTAGCTACAATGACATCGGAACCTATGGTGTTACCCAGCAGTTGGCTGAGCATATTGAGTAGATGTTAGGCTGCGGGTAATCAGCCCAAGATCCACCCAATATGCCGGTATCTTTCTTGGTTGTAAACGTACGGCCATGCAAACAACAGACCGTTTGAGTGGTCCGTTTATTTGCTCCGTGCAACTACTGCTAGTATAGCCTAAAACTGCCAGAGGTCAATAATACTGATGGGCAATTGTCCCTTCGCAATTAACTCGCCGGACATTTCCAATTACCAACGATGTGTACTTGCTGAGTCTGATCTTGAAGGTTTTTAAGGTCACCCTCGACCCTTCCAGAGCGTAAGTCGGCATTAATCGTAAGCGGAATGTTACCGCCGTAGTAGGTTTTAAGCTGGGGTAACTTGCCGATTTGAACGTATGCGGTGTAACTCCCGGCTCCTGTGGCACCAACATTAGTAAACTCGAATGTGTATGAGTCTCTGCCAATGACGCCAACAATCGGCCCAGTAGCCGCAGGCGTACACACAAAGCCATTACCGCGGGCGCCCATAGGCATATGGCCATTGACCATGCCGCCAAACACTAGGTCTTCAGCTACGTTGCTGCTTGGGTAAGTAATACTGGTAACAGTTGCCTTTTTTTGTGGCTGCACCTGATGGCTAATTGCCAGCCAAGCCCCAATGCCAAGCAGTAGCAGAACTACAATAGCAGCCACAATAATCATTGCCGAAAAACCGCTTTGGCTCTTGCGCATACATCCTCCATCATAATTATCTGCTCTCCATTATAAACCCCAACTAGCTTTTTGTAGCCAGGGCGTGCACAATAAGTTTATTACTAACGGAGAAAAATATGTTAAACAATGCACCAATCTCGGCTGTTTTACCGGCTATGGACTTAACGCGGGCTAAGGATTTTTACCAAAATAAGCTGGGTCTTAAACAAGTGGTTATGCCCATAGAAGACCCACTGATTTTTGAGGCAGGCAAGGGCACGACACTGGTCGTTTACCACCGCGCCGAAGGCACCAAAGCCGAGCACACGGTTGCTGGTTTTGCGGTAGAAGATATTGCGGCGACTATTAAAATGCTCGAAGCTAACGGCGTGGTGTTTGAAGATTACGACATGCCCGACCTCAAGACAGCTGACCACATTATGGATTACGGCAGTGCCAAATCGGCTTGGTTTAAGGATACCGAAGGTAATATTCTGTCACTCAATCAAATGTAGCCTAATGCTGAAAGCAAGATAAACTCAGCAATATTTCAGCCCAGTGTGCAAAACTAGGTTGTAATATATGATTTATAAAGGAGTTTTATGCGGTACGCACCAATGTATCACCCAGTTGTAAGTGGCGGTTTATGGTTTTGGGATTTTGGCATGTCGTTGTTTTGGCTCGTATTCGTTATTTTAGTGGTCACCATGATTGTACGTGCCATGCGGCATCACCACGCCGCCGAAACTGACGCAAGCCACACCGACCCGCTCGATATTGCCAAAGGCCGTTACGCCCGCGGTGATATCACCAAAGACGAGTTCGATCAGATCAAAAAGGACCTTAGCGCCAAATAGTCCGGCTTGCTATTAGTTCAAAAAGGTGCGCTAAGCCAAAGCGAAACTTGGATTGCTAAAGGTAAAACTGCTGTCGTTAGCATAAGCGTTGTATAATAAAGCTTGTACTAAACGAAGGGTAAGTTATTATGCAACCACAAGATTCAAATCAAACGCCAACGCAGGCACCGGCGCCCACACCAGATTCGACTCCGCCGCTCTCACCAACGCCGCCAAGTGCCGGCGACCAAAAACCGGTCGGCAAAGGTTATGGCAAACGCCCGCTATGGCAATGGATTGTGCTGTACGTTATTATTGGCGCCATTGTGTATGGCCTGATTTACTGGTTCTTTTTCCGCAACACGGGTAGCACGACAACGGGGTCGGGCGGGATTTACTAGTCTGGCACAGCTTAACCGTTTTTAACGCAATTGAAAACGCTGCCATCCGTGGGGGAGGGCAGCGTTCATAGTTAGCGAACGGGCGCAGGAACCTACAGCTCGTAGACGCCAAAGCCGAGGCGTGGCGCCAAGAACCCGGCATCGAAATCAACGCCGAAGATGCCGGCGGCAAAGGCCATGCGGTACTCGCGTCCGGGGAACTCCCACACGAATGGAACCTTGCTTACATGCGTCGGGAACTGATCGGCGCTGTTGCCGCCATATTCAGTGACATAGCGCCAGTCAAATCTCCTCTTCAATGTAGGCGGACCGCCTGGTTTCTGATTAAAGGCAAAAAACGCGGTAATCCAGCCGCTAATTTCATCTCCGCCCGACGAAGTGTTGTATTTGTAGATTGAGCACCAAAACTGCTCGTCGATCCTGCCGCCGCTAGCGGTACGGGCGATTTCTCGCAGGATGGGCAGTAAGTCGTCGAAGTAAGGCCTTAACTCGGTGAAGACCTCGGCCAAAACACCTACCTGTGCTGCCAACTTTGTCCAATCTGCTGCCTCACCTTCGAGACGAATGAACGGGATGCCGCACATGGTGCTCCAACGGTACTCAAAGTACTCAGACACGACATCCATAAAAGTGACTAAGATGGCGGTCTCGCTTTCCGGGGTCGAGGTGCTGAAGGTCGGCATGAACAACTGCAGTGCATACTCGGCCATTCGTTCGCATAGTAAGGGGCGGATTAAGTTGATAGACCTGAGCCAATCATTGTGGCCGCCGTAGACCAGCGAATCATCGCGGACGCGAATGAGCTGCTTTTTAGCGGGGTCGCCTGCAAAAAGGGCAGCGTATTTGTCGGGGCTACCTTTCACCAAAGTGGCAACTTCGCCCATGATCATATACCAGAGCTCGTCTGGGCCAAGACTAAGATTGGCGTGCTCGGCAAAAGCCTGGTGCGTAGCTTGGACGAATAGGCTCGCCGTAATTGGCTCGCTCGGAAAGTCAAACTCATCGCCGACGTTTGAAACGGCCTGATGTAGATCGGTTCGACTCACGAAATGAGCTCTGCTGGGGTTTCCCAGCACTGCATTGAGAAACGTGGCGTTACTATGTTTGACTATCTCCGGCGGGGGGCTGTTGCGGTACCGCGATTGATTACCGCTAATGCTATTTCGTGGCGCAAACCTGTCAACCGCCCTGCTCAAATCAATGATCATACTCACGGCATTACTCTCCTCTGTATCAAAATGCATGCGTGCACAAATCAAATCCGGAATTCCGAACCTGAGCACAATTATAATTTTAACATACTGTCACGATTTTGCAAGTTTCTACTCACAGCTCTCTTGTATTTCTATAAAACTAAGCATAATCACTATAAAATTCTCCCCGACGCGGTGCGAAGGGGAGAATTTGTTATACGTGCAAACGTTCTGGCTCCAAGCCGAATTGATGGCCTTGACTGCGTAGCAGACTAACCAGATTTGGTGGCAGGGGCGTATCCCAGCCCATTCTACTCCGGTTGTCATGAAATGTTTTACCGCAGCCGTGGCATCCCGCTGTATCAAGCCCGTTACCACAGTGAGCACAACGGCTGTAGCTCGAGGGGGTAGAAAACAAACCAAAATAATGTAACACTTTTATGTGAAGTGTGCAAGATGTGCGTAGTCGGCTGCGCGCTTTTCACCATGTAAAACGCCCCTGCTAAGGGGGCGTTTTACATGGTGGGTCCGCTGGGATTTGAACCCAGGACACCCTGCTTAAAAGGCAGGTGCTCTAACCAGGCTGAGCTACGGGCCCGTCCGTTTGGGCTTTCCTGCACGGCACATTTGATCCAACTTTTCTTCATTGGAATGCACGAAGTCTTGCGCTGCGATGCTCACGTACTCCAAAGTACGCTGCGCTTCGCTGCTCGGACTAGCGTACAAACTGTACTCGTGCAGGAAAGCCCTGAAAGCTATTGGTTAACAAACCAAAAATACAAAATTGCTTCCCAGTTAATGTACCACTTTCACCCTGTTATTGTCAATGCGTCGCGGGACCCTTGTGTTTTTTGGATGGGTGGGTGAGCAAAAGGTCGAACAGGGCAATAAGGATACAGACTGCAACGAGGGTGCTGTTCATGCCAGTGATTTGGTCGTAAAAAGTTTGGTTCAGGCCGCCAAGCAACAGGGAACCGCCGAGGGGCCCGAGCAACAACACAAAAGCGAAAAAGGCGAATAATCCGGCAGCCAGCAGGCGCGGCAGTGGCTTTTTATTTTTCGGGCCGTTAAATAACAGCAATACTGGCGGCGTGACAATAAGCAGTGCGGCCACAACCGATTCCAAGGGTGGAGAGATTAAGTGAAAGCCTTGTTGTTGTAGCAGTGGCGTCAATGTAGCTGCCCAGCTGCTGCTGAGTAGCGAACCAGCGCAGAGCGCCAGGCCCAGCATGCCGAATCGCCGCTTAGTGAGGTACGCCAGCAAAAACAACGACGTCATTAAAATGATAATTATAACCACAAGCGTCATATTTTTATGATAGCATTTTTAGTATTGCCGTGAAGCGCCCTAAAGATTAAAGTTCGCGTGAGTGCCAGGTACAATCCCATGTTTTTGAGCGTAACCGGCCGGTAGCTCGATAACGTAACTGGCGGGCATTGCCGGCGCAAAAACTTTGGGGTAGGTGCTGGGTGCAATGCTGGCGGCAATGTAAATGACCTGTTTGCCCGCGTTGAGCCATACGATGTCTAGGCCGTAACGCATGTCTTTCATCCAAAATCCCCACCTACTGGCGCCTGGCATAACAAACAACATACCACGGCCGTCGGCCAGTTGGTTTGTGTCACCCAGGCCTTTGGCCTGTTCGCTTGGCGTTTTGGCTAGCCAAACGGTAATGGTTGCATCGCCTAGGGTAACGGGTAGTGTGCTGGCAGCGCTTGGCCTTAGCAGCAAAAAGGCGCAGGCTAGTACACATGCAGTAATAAACCCCCATAAACCAATGATAATAGCCGCTCGCATAGAATCAGTATAATAAAAAAGCATCCCGCATTCTAATTGTAGTCATTAAAGAACGGGATGTTTGCTGCTTGTGCAGCTTTCTATTTTCGGATTTCATCGAAAATAGCCTGAGATAGTTGCACTACGATGTAGCCCACTACTGCTAAGGCCGGAACCCGCAATATCCAAATGAGAACGGGTAAGTTGCCTAACATCAGGGCGAGAAAAGGAACTCCACCCCAACCAAGAATGACGATAAGAATGAGTTGCGGAAGGCAACTTTCTTCGCCCGGCCTTATCTCTTGCGCTTCGGCAGTAACGCCAAAGGCAAAAATGGCAAGACTAATCGCTAACTCTACACATGCAGCAACGAAGTTGTTGAAAAGCCAAATGCCTAGTACTTCAAAGCTCGGGTAAAGACAAACTACGGGTATTAGGAAATCCAGGTCGTTCAATAACCACTCCAGATTAAAAGTTTTCTTCTGGTTGGTGGCCGAAGGAAATCTGATCCTATGGCGATTCCGTGGCCGTTTTCGATGCGTCATACTTTCTCCTTTCGAGACGAGGAAAACAGTACGTATTTTAGTATACCTGATTTTGCTAGGCGCCGACGCGGTCTTTTTTGTTGCGGCGCTTGGCGTTGAGTTCGATATATTCGATGACTTTGGCGGCAACGTTGCGGCCAGTAAGGAGTTCGGGCGTTTTGAGGCTGCCGGACGAGTTGATTTCTAAAATGAGCGGCCCTTTGTTAGAACGCAGCATGTCCACGGCGCAGACCGGCAGGTTCATAACCTTGGCGGCTTTGGTAATGGTGCGTTTTTCTTCAGGAGTCAGCTTCACTTTTTTGCCGACGCCGCCCTGGTGGGTGTTAGAGCGAAAATCTTCATCCAGGTTTTGGCGCTGCACGCTGGCCACGACCTTGCCGCCAACCACTAACGCGCGGATGTCGCGCCCGGCTGATTCTTCGATAAATTCTTGCACCAAAAAGTTGATGTCGCTGACGTGAAAGGCTTGCATTACGGCCTTGGCTGCTTTAGTTGTCTCGGCCAACACCACGCCGTTGCCGTGGGTACCGCGGGCGACTTTAATAATCAGCGGCGCGCCGCCGACCTGGGTGATAATGTCGTTAAAACGGGCCGTAAAACGCGTTGTTTCGTTGGCCACCAGAGTTTTAGGGATGCCAACACCGGCCCGGGCCAACAGTTGCATAGTGCGCAGCTTATCACGCGAGCGGCTGATCGCGATAGAGCTGGCCACGGTAAATACGCCTTGCATCTCGAACTGCCGCACAATTGCCGTGCCG
>DATLVY010000135.1:0-5109 GCA_035576845.1 Candidatus Acidiferrum sp.
ACCGCACCGGCGCTGCTGACGGCTACGATACTCCAAAATAAAATCACCATTCCAAACTCAAGCAGCGGCTTCAAGGCAGCCGCTATTAGCTCCAACGGATAGCGGAAATAGGTCATAAAATTAAAGCTGACAATGTGGCCATAAAGTCGCATTCTGTGATTATACAATACTCTGTGCCACAAAGCAGCCCATAAGTCTAGGGTGCGTATTGGCAATTACCCCTTCACCCCATTCCGCACGTTACACGCCGGGGCTCTTACAGAGCCTCGGGTTGCACTCCGCCTGATGCTGCATGGGGTGAAGGGGTAATTGCCCGAAGCCCGAGTCTCCACTGTAGAGACTCGGCGCGTCATGTGCTCATGAGGTTCGCCCAATATTGATAACGCAGTTTACGGCCTGTATACTATGCCTGTAGTTTAGGGCAAGAATATTTTGCTTTTTTGTTCTTAGCACCTTGGAAAGGGGCGATTGGATGGTAGCTAGCACTCTTTTTGGTGAGGAAGAGCTTGCCGGTGTTGAGCAGGACCCTGGGTCGACTGACCACGTTGCTGGCATGGAAGCTGTCGAGCAATACTTACGAGAGATTAGCCATATCTCACTGCTATCACAAAGCGATGAACTAAAACTCGCTGAGCGGGCGTTTAAAAAAGATAAGGAGGCGTCGAAACTCCTGGTTGAAGCAAACCTACGGCTAGTTGTGAGCATAGCCAGACGCTACGTCAACCAAGGGCTTTCGTTGGCTGATCTTATTCAAGAAGGTAATATAGGCCTTATGAGTGCTGCAACGAAGTTTGACTATCGTAAAGGTTTCCGTTTTAGCACCTACGCCACCTGGTGGATTCGCCAAGCAATCAGCTTGGCAATTGCCAACTACGCGCGCGCTATTCGTATACCGACGCATAAGCTCGAGTTTGTTAACCGTCTGGGGCGTATCAAGCAACAGTTGCATCAAACGCTTGGCCGTGACCCATTTGCCGAAGAGATAGCTGCGGTTGCTAAAATCCCTCCAGAGCAAGTACTTGAACTGTTTGCTCAGGCCAAGCAGCCCCTATCACTCGATGCGCCGGTTATCGATTCTGAAGCATCGACTCTGGCCGACATGTTGGAAGATACCCGTCCTGCTCCTACCACGATTGAGCGACCTTTCAGTGAGGAGCTCCACACTTTGACCAGCGTCTGCCTGGATTTACTGGCTGACCGGCAACGCCAGGTTATAGAGTTACTGTACGGCCTTGCTGCCGACGGACTTTGCCATCCGCCTGATGAAGTGGCGAGGCTCCTGGGAATAAGCATTGCCTGTGTTGGACAGACCGAAAAAAATTCGCTGAGGAAGCTACGTCGGCTTACCGCAACATATCAATTTGATGGTTACCCATATTTGCGTTCCAGCCGCCAAGTTTTATAACTTGGCGGCATTACCACGTATCAAGCATAACCAGAAAAAAGATCGACTTTTATGCAGCGATCGTGGATGCCGAGCGTTTTAAGTATGTGTCGGGTTTGGGCAATCATAGCCGGCGAACCGGAGACATAAAAGAGCCGTTCGGAAAAATCGGGAATTTCGTGTTTGATGAGACTTGCCGTAATCTTGCTTGCCCGCATGCCTTCTGGAACGGGTTGGTTTGCGCCCGTTATCGCGTACACAATCCGCATTGTCGGCCACTGCTGAGCTGCAGCAAAAACATCAGTGTAGGCCAGGTTGCTGACTGCTCGCTCGGCATATACCAGGGTAACTGGTTGCTGACTGCCGGTATCGAGCAGGTGTTTTATCATGCTGCGGAAGGGGGTAATGCCAATACCGCCGGCAATAAAGGCGAGCTTACGCGTCGGATCACTCGGCAGCACAAAATCACCGCCCAACTGCCCCGCAGCAAACGGCGTCTGGGAAGTCATAGCCAGCATGGCATGTTTAAAACTGCTGCCTGGCTGGTAAAATTTAACACCAATGCGAAGGTTATTTTCGGTGGGCGAGGAGGCGATGGTAAAGTACCGCCGGACACCGCGAGCATCGGCGTCGGCATGCGGCAGGGTGAATTCCATGTATTGGCCCGGTTTAAATTGCAGCGGTTTATCCAGCGCATATATAAAGTCACGGATGTTTGGCCCCCAAGCAACTGTTTCGCTCAGCCTCAAGAATAGCTTTACTTTCGGGCTCACCAAGTAGGCAAACAGGTTGGCGACCACTAAGTCCAGCTCGGGCGTGGAGTACAAGCCGGCAACATGAATGTGCGGCGGCAGCAACACGCCGGCAAGCGCTGCGTAGCCCATTTGCCAAGCGGTGCTAGTGGGCGAAGTCAACGGCTCGGTCAGCATCACAAAGGCCATAAAGAACAGCGGCGAATGCAGCAGCGTCGTTTGCAGTGTAGCTGGCAGGTTCCCGCCACTGGCCAGCGAGAGCCCAGCCGTAGCCAGCAGTGCCGCGCCGATAAACACCGCCGCCATCCGCCCGCGCTCGATTTTGCGTACCAGCAGCAAGCCGCCAACCACCACAAACGGCACCATCCAAGTCGTGCCGATCCACCAGCTGGCCGAATCACCGGCGCCAAGGGCCGTCAGCACCAAGGCAACAGCCGCCGGGTTAAAAATATGTTTTTTATTGATGGCCAAAATATATTTCGAGGCTATGGCTAGGCCGCCAGCCGCTGACAAAAACACATAGCCCTGTACCGAGGGCGGCGGAGTAATAATCAGCGCTAAAATGAGTGCGGTAATCCACGAGGAAGGAGGGTTGGCCGGCGCCTCAAACACCAAAGCGAACACTTTGTTGGTAACAATACACAGTAGTAGCAGAAACCCGGTCGAACAAGCCAGAGCTATCGGACTAAACGGCAAGATGCCAACTGCAGCCAGCACCATGGCTACGCCAACCAAACCAAACAGATAGTACTCCAGCAGGCGGTACATGGTAACACGGCCAAGCAGACGGTCGATAAACCTCATCGCCCAGCCACCTCGTATCCGCCAAAACCGGTGGTTACGGTCGCCGTCCGATCACTGCTAACCATATAGCCCTCAAGCCCAGGCAATGACTCAATCCACTCAACACCCGCCTTGCCCATAGCAAAAGCAGCCGTTGCAAACCGGTCGGCTTCGTAAATATCCGGGCCAATTACTGTCAGGGAGACGACGTCAGTCAACGGCATTTCTAGCTGGTGCGGGTTGTAGATATGTTGCCCGCGAACAGCGGTACCAGAAGTAGCAATACCGCCTTTAGCCAGTTCAACCACCTTGACGATTTCGTCGCGGTTAAACGGATTACGGATGCCAATACGCCACGGTTTTTTGTTGGCGTTGGTACCGCTGACCTCGATATCGCCGCCAGCTTCAACGTAAAAATCTTCTTGGCCAACCTCGCCAAGCCACAAGGCAACATTGTGGATGGCCCAGCCCTTGACCAAACCAGACGGATCCAGCTTGCCGCCGCGCCAGGCGTCAAAATAGCCGTTGGTTTCGTGCTTGGTCTGCTCGCACAGCGCCAAAATGCTGCGCATCTCAAGTAACCAGCGAGACTCTGGCAAACCAGCGTTTATTTTCGACACCTCGCTACCGGGCTTAAACGGGCTATAGGTTTCATCAACATACCGAAAATACTCAAACGCCTCGTTGATCAACTCGGTATTGCCATTCGGCAAAATGAGTGTGACCGGCATACCCATAATTAAGCGGGTGTGCTTCATGAGTTGCTCGCTTTCTGCAGAGCAGATCGGAGCGAGCCGATAAATGCCTGGCTAGTGTCAGTTGCGCCAGATACGCCGTCGACATTAGCGCTTTGGGCTTGGATGGCTTCTTGCTTAAGATAGGGCATGGCTTGGCTATTAATATAAACCGAGGTTGAGCGGTCGCTGGGATACTGCAAAAATTGCACGTCAGTCAACTTACCATTTTGAATAGTGGCCTGCACCTGGATATAGCCATAGTAGGCGTCCGTCGCTTCGCCGGTATATTGGCCGTCTTTGTAGGGTGAGTTGGGCTGCGCTGTTGGGCTGCTGGCAGTGCTGGTGCTGTTTGTCGATGATGGTGCCTGCGGTTTGTTGGCTGCCGGCGGTAGTACAACGACGGCCGCACCCTCGTGCCGCTGGTGCACGCTGTACACCACAAAGCAGCCGATGACAAAACAACTCAGTAAAAACTTTTTCATATGGACCTAACTATGAGACGACAAACTGAAAATATGATGAAATAATAAAAATCCAACGCGCTCACATAAATCGCAGTGTGATAGCAATCGCCAAAACAACAGCTAGTGCCACCCACGCCAGCGTGTCATAATTCCTGACGATTGCAGCTTGCATCGTGCGACGGCCAAGCGGTAAATCGTTAGCATTCAACCGCAGCCAGGCAAAATTAACCATCAGCAAGCCCGCAAAGCACACCAGGCAAAAAACACAGATAGCACCAATAACATAAATACTTTGCGCCAGAAACCAGATGGCAAAACCCAGAGTCAGCAACGACAATACTTGAACACCCAAACGCAGGCGCTTACCAAGGCCCGCGCCGCTTAAACCAGCTAGCGCGATAGCGCTAAAGATGGTAAACAGCGTCAAACACATAATCGAATTCGGGAAGCCAAACACCGAAGCCTGCCAAGCGTTCAGCACATTCGTGCAGCTAAACACAGCGTTAATGCTGCAATACAGCGAGGCGTGCGGATTTTGCAATAGCGTTAGCTTTTCGAGCGTTTGCAAAAAGGCCGCCGTCATGCCGATCAGCCCACCGGCTATCATTACTGCGTATAACTTTTTCATGGCGTTCTTTCAGGCTACTTTATTTGGTATTTTACCGTGTTCGAATCCCATCAAGCTCTGGACAGTGGTTTCGTTGATGCGATGGATGGCCTCGATGGAGTTAAAAGCATTGTGCGGGGTCAAGATAACGTTTGGGAGGTTTGCAACCAGCTCCCGATCGGTTTCTTCTACCACATCCAGCCCGGCACCGGCGAGTTGGCTAGATTGCAGCGCGGCTGCCAGTGCCTGGGCATCGACTAGCTCACCGCGGGCCGTGTTAATGAAAAGCGCGCCGGGCTTGCACTTGGCCAGCAGTGCCGCGTCAATAATATGATGATTCTCGGGAATATACGGCATGTGCAGGGTCAACACATCGGCTGCG
>DATLVY010000136.1:0-4424 GCA_035576845.1 Candidatus Acidiferrum sp.
CACACCAGTATCGGTGCCTTAGGCCGGAAGTTAATATGCCGCAATTGCATGACACAACTCGCGCCAAAGGCGAAAATGGCATCATGAAAGCTGACCCAACGTTTGAAGCGCACGAGGCGGTCGCCGGCTAGCGGGACTATCTTGACGTTGCTTAGCGGCACGCCGGTGTATTTTACCGTCACGTTGCGCGCAACCAGCTCCTCGTAAGTACTGGTATGGGCGATACTATGCAGGGGCCAGTCGCTCTCTGGTCGGTCGGATAAGCTGAGTACCCCCAGCTTTATGTCCGGGTCCTTTTCCATGGCTCCCAGCAGGCTGATCGGATAGAAGCTCAGCTCTTCTGGCAGAAAACCTTCCACCAAAATCCCAATGTTCATAACTGTCCTCTTTCGCCGCAAAGCGGCAATTCACGTACAAACTCAGTCAAAACGACAGAGTTACTGATTATTATAAACACGCTGTTGCCGGTACGGCAAGTTGGTTTTTTGTTTTGCTATTGGTCGGGGTTGCCTTCGGCGCGCGTGATCGACTCGATAATATAAAGCGGCCGCCCCTGGGCTTCGGTGTAAATGCGGCCGATGTAACTGCCGACAATGCCAAGCAAGATGGTCTGGACGCCGCCCACCAGCAGCACCGCGATCATGACAAACGCCCAGCCAGGCACGGCATTACTCGGCTCAAAAATGCGCACATATAACACATAAATAATGCCCAAAAAACTCAGAAAGGCAGTGAGGTAGCCGAGCCGGGTGATCAGTTTGAGCGGGGCCCAGGAAAAACTAATAATACCGTCGGCTGCGAACTTGGCCATTTTTTTGAGCGGGTAACCGGTGGTGCCAGCATGCCGCTCGTCTCGGTCAAACAGTACAGCCGTCTGTTTAAAGCCAACAAAGCTGACCATGCCGCGCAAAAAACGGTTATGTTCGTTAAAACGCTTCAAACTCTCCACCACTTTGCGGTCCATCAGCCGGAAATCGCCGGTGTTACGCGGGATATTAATATCGGCGATTTTGGCGAGTGCCCAGTAGTACAGCTGAGCGGTCAATTGCTTAAAAGGAGTATCCTTGCGAGAACGGCGCTGGGCGTAGACGACGTCAAAGCCCTGTTCCCATTTGTCGATCAACTCCAGGCTCACTGCCGGCGGGTCTTGCAGGTCGCTGTCCATAATAATCACCGCGTCGCCGTCAGCCACATCCAGGCCCGCCGTTACCGCAATTTGGTGGCCAAAGTTGCGCGAAAAGTTGAGTACAACAACACGTCTATCCTGTGCAGCCAGTGCCTGAAGTTTTTTAAGCGAGTTATCTTGGCTGCCGTCGTTAATAAACAATAACTCAAAGTTGTAGCGCTTACCTTGCGGCTTAAGCAAGGCGGCGAGGGTGTCGTAAAGCAAACCGATATTCTCGGCCTCATTGTAAATAGGAAGTATGTAGCTAATTTTGCGCATGCCAAAAACTTATTATCTGCTAAAAGTATAGCGGACTTATGCTATATCCCCAAAGGGTGGTATAACTAAATAAGGTTCTGGCAGCCATTGCTAGAGTAGTTCGTAGCTGAAAGGTAACGGTGATGTCAAAAATTTCAATACCGATTGAAACGTTGGTTCTTGACCCGGCAGTGGTGCTGGGTCGGCATAAGCCGATAACTTGTTCCTACCTGCAGGCTTGCGTGGCGTTGGCTTATGTCACGGTTTGCAAAGACAATGAGCGGTATGGGTGTTGGGCCCCTCTTCCCATCAATGATGTTCTTCAGGCTGGAAGAGCTATTATGCTGACCACCCCAGACAACCGAGCTCTTTCGCCTGTTTCACTTATTAATACCGTAAAGCCTGGTTCAAATGCTGCCGAGGTCGTGAGCCTGGTTGCCGAGGACGCACTTTACCTTTTTATGCGTAATGCGCTCACGGCGCTGATTTCAAGGGAAATTTTTGTGACCTCTCCAGGTCGACTGATCGAAGCCCAAGAAGGTCTGCTGCCTTGGTTAGCGTGAACGAGTAGTGCTTAAGAGCCAGGGTACATCCCAGGCTCTTTTTGGACATTACCTATTTCACATATTAAGATGGGTGCAATGAGACTCATCGAAAAAATCAGCGCACACCTTTTATTGTTTTGCGTCTTTGCGGCAGCCGGCCTAAACGTGATGCTCCTGTGTAAGTTGTCTGTTGGCGCATGGTGCTTGCCATCGCTATTTGTTGTGTACGTGGGTGGCTGGTTTGGGATTCAGTGGCTACAAAGGCGCGCTTTACCAACACGGCGACAGATAAGTGCGGTCATTCTTACACCACTGCTCTTCCTATTAGTCGCCAAAGGCCTTGGCTTTATGTACGATACCAGTTGGGATGGCCAGGATTACCAGCAATCGGGCGTAATCGCCCTGCATGCGGGCTGGAACCCGTGGTACCAAAAAGACTTACCGATTACACTGCCTCAAAGCACTAATTACGTGGTGGGCTACCCAAAGCTAACTTGGTTGCTACAAGATAGTGTGTATACACTGACGGGTAATTTGCAGATGGCGACCATCACGAATGTAGTGGCTGCCATAGCCGCTGGCGGGCTGGTTTACGGTGCGCTGCGTCGGCTGAAGCTGGGCAACAAGTGGGCCATTGGCATTACCCTTTTGGCGGTATTGCAGATCCATTTTTTGCAGCAACTGCCGACCTTCATGCAAGACGGCCTCAGCTACGAGCTAAGCTTAGCCGCCATTGCAGCGCTGCTGATTTTTATGCTCGATAACCGCCAATGGCTGCTGCTAGGCGCTTTTTTGAGCGCCTGGATTTGGCTAGCCGGAAGTAAATTTAGCAATTTATTTGTCTGCGCCTTGCTGGCCTTGGCCTGCCTGGCTTATCTTTATAAAATCAAGGCTTACCGGCGTGTCGAATTGCGATGGCTCCTGGCAGTTGGTGTTTTGGGAATACTTTCACTGGGCGTACCTTACAGCACAAATGTCATCCGCTTTGGCTCGCCGGTTTATCCCCAGAACCAGGCGGGGGCTAGTCAGAAATTACTGGACGATAATCTGCCAACCAATATCAAACACGATAACCGGTTGGCACTGTTATTTTATGGCATTTTTTCGCACATCGAACCGAGTGATGCCGGCGCGCCATCCAGCAACGGTAACGTTGCCCGGCTAAAAGTGCCCTTCACTTTCGCGCCCTACGAATTCGAGCAGCTCAATAATTTTCAGGGGCGGCTGGGTTCTGGAGGCCTCCTTTTTAGCGGCATCGTATGCCTGAGCGCTATCGGATATGGAATGGCGGCCTTCACCAAAAAGAATGCATCCGGCCGGCGGTTTTTTGTCGGCGTCAGCGTGCTAGTCGGGCTTATTATTCTGGCAGCGCTGGTGATTCCGGTGGCCAACAAGCTGCGTTATAGCCCGCTGGTGACCCTGATCCCGCTTCTCGTGACTGTACTGTGTGTACAGGTAACCAGGGGTCGGCAGCACTTAAAAATTAGCGCATTGGTAATTGTCTTGCTGGTAGCTGCTAACACGGGTATTGCCGCCACTAGTTTTGCGATGGCACGAAACCACGAAGCGGCGGTGATTAACAGCCAACTGGCTGCCATGCGCAGCACGCATCAAGTGTACCAAGTGCAGGCCAGTAATCTTTACTCCAGCTACACGCGCCTTACCCAAGCCAGGGTGCCGTTTGTGGTGGCCAAGCAGTTGACCTGCCCGCACCCATCGACACTCGAATACACCAACTGGACAACCGGCTTTTGTTCACTACATAAATAATAAATGTAGGGCTTTGCAGGCTGTCATTTATATGCACGACGCGGCAGATTACCGGCGGATATACTTTCAGCAGAGCAGTAACTTTGATTTTTATGCCTAGATTGACTATACGAAAACAGTATGTCACTATTTATTATTGCAGTGATGTGAAGGAGGTTTTTATGAAGGTCAAATGGGTGGAGACCGGCCTCGGTCTGCCTCATCCTATGGCGAACTGCCTTGGTGAGATTTACCAAGGCCCACTCCAGGTTGCCGGTACGATTCAAGAAATGCAGGTGTTTGGTCATCCAATACTGATTAGCAGCGTTGGCCAGCGAGTCACGGTTGGCTTTAGCGGTAAAGTGAGGATGCTCATTACGATCGCTGAAGATGGAAACCACGCTTTGCGAGTCTTTCGAGAAGAATCGGAAAACAATGACTTACCAGATGCGGAGGCAATCCTGTACCTGGAAAGCTTCCGGAGTTATCTCGAAAAAGGCGGGAATGGTTGGTGGAGTAATCTGGTAGCCCGCATCTTCTCGCCGGGCCGCTCGCTGAAAGCGAGCCAGATACAGGAACTCAAGAATCTGATTCCATGGATCGAGAACGAGAAAAAAGATCTTGAGCGGATATCGTCCCTGTAGTTTTTCTAGAGTGCTGAGGTAAAAGCCAGCACTCTGTTTTTTGTTTGATCTAAACTACAACGT
>DATLVY010000137.1:0-3982 GCA_035576845.1 Candidatus Acidiferrum sp.
TGCCGAAGTGATTTGCTTGAATTTGCCGAATAGTTTCTTTTGATCTTCCTTTGCAATGCCGATGCCGGTGTCGCTGACTGCTATCTCGACCATGTCTTTTTGCAAGCTAACGGTAACCGTAACGCTACCCTTGCTGGTGAACTTTAGTGAGTTTCTGATAAGGCTGGTTAGCACTTGAGCAATTTTGTCTGGGTCGGCTTGTACGGTGGCGTCTCCGTTATCTTTTGCTATCAAGATACGCACACCCTTTTCTTTGCCGAGCGGCGCGAGATTGGCGGCAACACTCCGTAGAACTTCTTCTATGGCGAAATCACCCAGTGCGAATAACATCCTGTCAGCTTCTATGCGAGCGACATCAAGCAGATCGCTGACTAGCTCCACCAACCGAATGGTAGAGGCTTTCATATCGGTCAATGGTTCGATCAATCCCTGATTAACCGGGCCATAATCTCCGCTGAGGATCATGGCAATATTGGCGCGCACGGCACCCATCGGCGTTCGTAATTCGTGCGAGGCGACCGATAGAAACTCGTCTTTCATGTGTTCAACCTGCTTTTCGTTTGTCATGTCGCGAAAAACAATAACCGCTCCCTCGGTTTCACCCTTGGCGTTTATGAACGGTGTAGCGCTCCTGGCGACTGGAACGACTGTCCCGTCGATACGCCTGAGTGTAGTGTTGTGGGTTGTTTCTACACGCTTTCCAGACAAGGCTCCGGCAACGAAGCTGTCGTCGCGGATGCCGTTGGCGTTATGAAAAGCCAGCACCTCTTGGTACGGTTTGTGCAGGGCGTTGCTGACTGATGCGCCGCTTATCGATACCGCCGCATGATTGAAAACGGTAATCTTCCCCGAGATGTCTATTGCTAACACGCCGTCGCTGATGCCATCGAGGATGGCTTCAGTTTGGGTTTTTTCGGTAAACAACTTTTCCTCAGCTTCTTTTAGCATGGTGATCCACGAAGAAGAGTTGGCGGTGGCTTTTGACGTGGGATTGAGTTGCATATTGTTCTTTGTCATCACGACCTCAGGCTATCACGACGTAGTCAAAATTTAGTAGCGATCCGCCCTGCAGGGCGACGCGTGTAGAAACGGTAAAACCGGTGGTGCTGCGGGCGGAGATGTAGAGGTTTGCTGCTACGGCGGAGTTGTCGCTGAGGGTGATACTGAGCGGCGTGGCGGCGTAGGGGCGCGAGAAGGTCAGGCTGGCGATGGTGCCGGGCGCGGTGGGGCTGGGCCGTACTGCGGCGGTGATGTTGCCGGCGATGTCGCGGACTTGGATGCCGGGGTTGGCGTAGCTCACCTGGGCGCCGGCTGTTACCCGGGGCGGCGTGCCGACGGCCACCGGCCGGCCGTTGGAATCGATAGACAGGCCCTGGATGTTAAATGTTTCATCTTGGAACTCCATCAGCCGCAGCGTCGAGGTGCTGGTTGGCCGCACCACGGCCAGCCCGCGGTCGCCTTCGACTGATGGTTTTATCAGCATGGAGATATTGCTGACTGGCGTTGCGTTGATGCCGATATAGCCTTTGTTGCCGTCGATTTGGAACTTGCCGCTGGCAAATCGTGCTGCGCCGGTTGCACCAATAATCCGCCATTTCTCGGTGGTGTAATTGTCGGAAAAACCGACCGTGTCGACGGCGTTGACCACCTCGAACGCTGGCCGCGTGGTATTATTATCGACCTTAATCATATCGTTGCCAGAAATGCTGGAGATGACGTGAAAAACGCCGGTATTATCGATCGGAAACATATAACCCATGGTCGGCCCGCCTTGCAACATGTACCCTACATTACCGACGAAGCTGGAGGTGCCGTTTGCCCACAAACAAGATACCATCACCTGGCCGCAGGGTGGCTCGACAATGATGTTGGCGGTAACCGGGTTGCCATTTGGCATAAACGAACAAATTTCGTGGTACATATGCGGATCGCCGCGCCACATGTGGATCAGCGAGTTGCACATACCCGGCGTGGTACCCCACTGGATGTAGACATCGGTCATAAAAACGTGCATGCCATGGTCGTCGATAGTGTCGATGGGTGTGGTGAAACCGGTATCCTGGCTGTCGATGGCAATGTACAGCTGGTTGACAAACACCATGGTAGTGCCTTCCATAATCTGGAAAGCCGAGCCGGCCACAAACCGCGATTCCATTTTGCACGACACAAAGAAGATGCCGTTCAGCTGATTGGTCGAGCCATTAGCGCTGCCCTCTAAGCGCACCGCGCCATTACGCCAGCTCTCCCAGCGGCAGCCGAGAAAATGGATCTGATTGGTGTTGTCGGTGCTAAAGCCGAAGGTTCCGGATGGCATGCTGTTGCGCAGGAGTAGCGCCGGGTCGGTGGACGAGCCGCAATCTTCCCAACTGCAGTTGTCGAATCGCGTGTCCCAGGTTTCGATCAAATCAACCGCCAAGCCGGCACAGTGGATAAAGCTGGTGTTTTGGAAAATATGATTGTCAGCGTAGTATGAGCGCACCAGCACCCCGGGCATGTTGTTGCCGTTGAGCATGATATCGGTCAGACCGCAATATTTTAGATGATTATTGATCGAACCAATGCCGCTCATGTCAACTAACGGTTGTGTGCCGCCAAGCCGCACTAGCCGTGTGCCCCATCGGGCGCCGCCGACCAGATGTGTGCCGTGTGCTTTTAGTTTCAGTCCCGTTACCATATAAATACCGCGCGGCAGGACGATAGCACCACCCATGCTAGCCGCGTCGATGGCAGCCTGAATGGCGGCGGTGTCGTCAGTGACGCCGTCCCCGAGTGCGCCAAAATCCTGTACATTCAATACAGTATCTCTTCTCCACACCAGATTACTGCCATCGTTGGAGAGCCGGAAGTTTTGAATCTGATCGGTCGGTGGGTTGATGGTTTTAAGATCGCTTAAGCCAATCGTCCCAGTGATCAGCGATGTTGCTGCCGCGACCGCGTTTTTGCGAAGCGTGCCGTCCGGATTGTGCGATACCGCCAAGTAATTATTTAATATGTGCGCCCAGTCGCCAGCGTCACCGCCGGGTTGAGGTAGTCTTGCCATTGTTCCCTCCACTTATTATTTAATTAAAATGCAGCATATTCCCTAAGCAATCACTGCATAGTCAAACTTTAAAATTGAACCGCCACGCAGCGCCGAGCGTGTCGAGACGGTAAAGCTGCTGGCATCGCGGGATGACACATACAAATCGGCAGATATGGCTGATTGGTCTGCCAGGGTAATGAATAACGGCGGCTGGGCGTACGGTCGCGCAAAGGTAATGGTGGCGATGGTACCGGGTGCGGTTGGGCTAGGCTGCACCGCTGCAGTGACGCTCCCGGCTATGTCCCGCGCTTGAGGGTTGGGGTTTGCGTAGCTCACTTGGGCACCAGCGGTGACTCGCGCTGGTGTGCCCACTGCCACCGGGCGGCCGTTAGTATCGATAGCCATGCCTTGGATGGCATTGGTTTCATCCTGGAATTCTAGTAAGCGGTTGGTGGCAGTGCTACTCGGCCGGATGATTGCCAGTCCCCGGTCGTTATCGGCCGCCGCTTTTATCAGCATGGCGATGCCCATGAAAGGCATAGCATTGATGGCGGCGTAGCCTTTGGTGCCTTCTATCTGGAATTTTCCACCAGCAAAACGGGCTGCCCCATTTGCCCCAATAATCCGCCACCGCTCGGTAATATAGCTGTCCGAAAAACCAACAGCATCTACTTTATTTAGAAGATGTAGGGCAGGCCGGTCGGGGTTATTGTCGATTTTTACCAGGTCTTTGTCTGTTGCGTCGTCGGTCACCCGAAAGGATCCCGGGTGGCTTAAGGGTATGTTGAGTCCGTCGAGCGGATTGCTATCGAGTAGTTTATTAAAATTACCATCGCCCGCCCTGCCGCGGTTGGTCCATAACGAAGAAACAGTGACGTCTGATGCTGGCGGTTCCACCCAAATAGTCGCCTTAGCAGGGTCCTCGACGGGGTAAAACGTGCCCAGCTCGTGGTACATATG
>DATLVY010000138.1:0-6076 GCA_035576845.1 Candidatus Acidiferrum sp.
CGCAGCATATACGCAGCTGCAGACTTCATTAAATCCGGCCTAGGTATCTTAACAAACAAAGCCATCACTGACCGCGCAAGCTCATGTTGCAGTGGCAATCTTTCTGAGGATCTTTCGCTTCGTGACTTCACCTAGCTGAGCACCAGGACTCCATCGCTGGAGTGCCCAATACAATTCCCGGGCAGGATTTAGAAATCGCTTGCCCGCCGCGTAGTTTGCGAAAAAATCGACAAAACTGAGGGCGTGCGCATTAGGCGGATTGGGGAAGCCTCCAATACTTCTGAGCTGGGCTGTCAATCTCCTCAGAGCCTCATCATAAGTCTCATCAAATTCACTAAGCTCCTCAGAGCTCAAGATTGGCGTTTCATTTCCATCCTCATCAACGTAGATGTGATGCAATTGCATCTGTTGTCCAGCCATTGTCGTCCTCCTTCGTGAGAACATAACTATCTCTAACCGGCATTTCCGGCTAGCTGACCATAAATATACAGTATCGCCTTAGCTTCGTCAAAGTGCTACTCCGGCCCAATCCTCGAGGCCGAATATCTGTAATTAAATAGCCGACTGTGGTATACAGCCGGCTACGTCCTGAGTGGAGATGCTAGGATTCCTGCAGGCGCAAGAAGCCTGTCTCGTCAACCGAGTAGGTGACTTCAGGCTGCCACACTACTGAACCGTCGTGGTTACCCCCAGTGGTAGGTACCGGGGTCGCGCGCTGGGGCAGCTCTTCGAAGTTTTTGATGGGGTGCAGTGATGCGGTTCGAAGTTTGCAACCAAGGGAAGCTACGAGCTTAGTCCTGATGGTTTCGACAATCTCCAGCACGGACTGCTCGGGCTTGCACCGAAAATTGACACCGAGGATCACCGGATTTTCGGTAGCCGAAAGCGGCTGATGCGAAGTCCCCTTCACTGTAAAATTAGGTTGACCCTCAAGCGCACTACCAGCTCCTATGGAGTTAGCGACTCCCTCTTGGATGACGTACACTGCCGTATAATCTGGCATGTCCTCTCCTTTGTATAGCGTAGACACAAGTCACTTTGTAGACTCAGTTATTAATATATAGAAAACGCGAGATGACCGTCAAGCGCTTGGCTACCTAGCACACAGCTCGACTATCCAAGAACTTTAGGGAATTGCGAGTTTCTTTATGCCTCTGGCTTTGGCCGGCTTACTCTGATACAGTCTACAGTAAGTCCGGTCACGGTAAGCCGGTAGCATCTACAACAAGGAGTAAAATGATGGAAGTCCAGGTCCCGCAATTAAACTGGAAAATGGTTAACGAGGAGCATGACCAGGAGGCCCAATTATTCTTCGAGCACGCAAGGCTCAGCATGGATTTGCCTCCTGACAGTTCAACGTATCAACTGAAAATAACCTGCGTTTTCGCCGCAAGCACACTACCCATAGTCCTTGACCTCGGGTTTGAGCTGCCGGGAATGGGGCTGGGCTATACTTTGCAATTGGACAACCAGGGCGTATGCTCTTACACTGATTTTGCTGATAGCCGGGAGCCGTTTTCGCTTGGCCGTATAACCTTGGTTGATAATCGGGCCACCCTAATACTCACTCGGCAGAATGATATGCTGTGGGTTGAGTTTGGCGACCAGGTTAAAGAAATGGCCCTGAAGCGACGTGGCGACAGCTTCATGTACGCAAAAGATACCGAGGTGGGCGGACTCGGCGTGCTTGTTTTAGAAGAAGTTGTGCTGAGCGTACCTGCCTAAAAACGATTCTGACCGCAAGGGGCGCCCCATAAAACGGGCGCCCTGTTCATGCCCGAAGCGTGCTGCTATACTAAGCTGGTAGGAGGGATTCCATGGCAGTCGCAGCAGCACAGACCCAAGATAATTGTAAAAAGGCACGTCAACTGATGGAACGTTCGCGGCGGGAGCATTTTGCCGTCGGGGCGTTTAATATTGATAATCAAGAGACGCTGGTGGCCGTGGCCCGGGCGGCGCAGAAGCTGCATTCACCGGTGCTGGTGGAGGTCAGCAAAGAAGAATCCAAAGCGCTTGGCTTGGAGAATTTGCGCGACATGGTCGATAACTACCGCAAAGAGTACGGTGTTGAGATGTATATCAACCTCGATCACTCCCCAACGGTGGCCGACGCCAAACAAGGCATTGATGCCGGTTTTGAATTTATCCACCTCGATATCAGCCAGGCCAACCACGACGCAACGGACGAAGCAATTATCGCTGGCACGCGCGAGGTCGTCGAATACGCCAAAAAAACCGGCGCACTGGTCGAGGCTGAACCGCATTATTTTCAGGGCAGCTCTAACCTGCATACCGAAACCATCGACTACGAGGAAATCAAAAAGACCTTCTCGACGCCCGAAGGAGCCAAGGCGTTCGTAGAAGCCACCGGCATCGACACCTTTGCTGCCGCGGTGGGCAATTTGCATGGCAAATACCCGGTGCCCAAGCAGCTCGATCTCGACCTGCTGCAGCGCATCCGCGACGCCCTCACTTGCAATATTTCGCTGCATGGCGGCAGTGACACCCCGGGGCATTTTTTTGAGGCGGCTGCTAAGATTGGCGTCAGCAAGGTCAACATTAACTCAGACGAGCGTTACGCCTACCGTACCACGCTCGAGGAAGTGCTAGACGAAAACCCCGACCAGTACGCGGTCGTCAAATTGATGGGTCCGGTGATTGACGCGGTGCAGGCGGTAGTCGAAGATAAAATTAAGATGTTCGGCTCTGCCGGCAAAGCAATTGTAGGGTAGGGGTGAGCAAGCTCCGCATGTTGAGCATCGGCACGGCCACCCAGGATGTGTTTTTAGTGGGCAAAAAGGTCTTTACGCCAGTTAAAGGGGCGGACGGCAAGTTGTTCGAGCACATTCCACTTGGCGCTAAGCTTGATCTCGACGATGTGGTTTTCTCGACCGGCGGCAATGCCAGTAACGCTGCAGTGACCTTTGCCCGGGCAGGCCTGGACAGTATGTTTATGGGCGTGGCGGGCACCGATCCGGCCGGGCAGGCAGTTATGAGCGACCTCGACCGTGAAGAGGTCGACACCCGGTACGTTCACCAACAAGACAAATACCGCACCGCGTACTCGACGCTGCTGCTAGCCCCCAACGGCGAGCGCACGGTGCTGCGTTATGGCGGCCACTCGCTCAGTGATACCGGCCGCGAGTTGGAGCTCAAGGCGATTAGCGAAGCTAATTGGCTATATGTATCCTCAGTCGGTTCGATAGAATTGCTGGAGAAAATTATTTCTCGGGCAGCTGGCCTTGGCGTGCAGGTGGCCTACAATCCCTCACCCCTGGAACTGAAGCAGCCAGCTAAATTGCGGGCCTTGCTCGAAGATGTCTCGGTTTTAATTGCCAACAAAGAAGAAATGAGCTTGCTGGTGGAAGGTAAAAACCTTGAAGAGCTGGCCCGGCATGCCACCAACGTGGTATCTATTGCGGCGGTGACCGATGGGATGCGTGGCTCGGTAACCAGCGATGGCAAGTGGCTGATTAAAGCCGGCATGTATGAGAATGTACCGATTGTGGACCGCACCGGCGCCGGCGATGCCTACGGTTCTGGCCTGGTGGCTATGCTGGCCCAAGGCAAAAGCTTGGCCGAAGCCACCCTGTTCGCCAGTGCCAACGCTACCTCGGTGGTGACCGAAATTGGCGCCAAAGCGGCTATCCTAGCCAAAGGTGCGCGGTTGCATACGATGCCGTTGACTATTAACAAAGTGTAGCAGGCAGTTATCTCTTCACGCCATTCTGCACGTTACACGCCGGGCTCTTACAGTGCTCCCAAGTTGCACTCCGCCTGAGGCTGCATGGCGCGAAGGGACAACTGCCGTATAGCATTATTGACTAGTAGGCTAAAACTATCTACTATGAATGAAGCACTTTCGCTTTGAGTCGAGTTTGAGTAGAAAGAAGAGCTCAGTGAAGATTATTGTATCGGCGTCTTTTGAGGTTGTCGACGCGCAGAACCCGGCGGTCCGTCGTTTTTTGTTGCAAACAGACCCGAATTTGCGCGGTCAGATGTTGACGCGTTTCCTTAGTGAAGTTCAAATCCAGTTGCTACACGCCAAACTGTTAGAGCGTGCCGAACCCTTTGGAGCGCACGCACTGTACATCTACGCAGTACCGATCGATTGTCGACCACGGTTGTTGTTGCGGCCGGTCAGCGGGTTGATTGCTTTTGGTCGCCGGCTCATCCTTCGGGAGTCAGCCTATCCGGTTACCGCAGCCTCAATCAGATCAATTGCAGAACGGGTCGCCCGAGAGCAAAATTTACTATGAGCAAAGGCCAGGTGTCAATCAATTGGTACCTGGCCTTTTATGTCCGCGGGGAGTGGCCCTCCTCGTCTTTTTATTGCGCTTATGCCCGGGAATTTATATAATGGTGTAAGTTTAAGGAATTATTAATTGAGTAAATACCAAATCTGTATATCTGGCGCGGCGGGCGGTGCGACAGTCGAGTCGGCACATTTGTTGGCCTATGACCTCGGCAAGGCAATTGCCAAAAGCGGACACACCCTAACGACGGGGGCGACCATTGGCTTGCCACAGTATGCGGCGCGTGGCGCTAAGGACCACGGGGGGCTTTCTATCGGTTTTTCGCCGGCGGCCAGCCTGCGTGAGCATATCAAATCGTACCGGTTGCCGGTGGAAGAATTCGATTACATTAATTTTACCAGCATGGAGTATGTCGGCCGCGACGTCTATCTGGTGCGCTCCAGCGACGCGGTGATTACCGTTGGCGGCCGCATGGGCAGCTTACACGAATACACCAGCGCCATCGAAAGCGGCAAGCTGTGCGGCGTGCTGCTGGGCAGCGGCGGCCTGGCTGATTTTATCCCGACGATTATGAACAAGGTTCCGGCCCATTCCTCGGCGCGGGTCGTTTACGACACCAAACCCGAGCGGCTGGTGGCGCACATTGTCGCCTTGCTCGACGAAGAATATGCCGACTTTAAGCATCAAATTAAAAGTCTCGAAAAAAGGCCCAAGCGCTCCACGCGGGGATAGGATTGCATAAAAGCAGAGTGACGGCCAAATGGCCGTCACTTCAATGGGTTGCAGATTTGAATGCACTGGGGGCCACAATGGCCGCAATGGTATACGAGCCTGGGTCGAGATCCGGCGAAAACAGCCACTCGACCGTGCCGTTTCCGGCGTAGCGGTATCTATCCTGAACATTTGTTGAGCGGCCTGGGCTGATAATCCCTGCCACAACGAGCTGTCCCGGATAACTAGCGTTAGCGGGCAGTGCTACTACCGAGTAGGTGCCCTGTTTGCCCTCCACCACAATGGTGGCGGTGCCCTGGGGGGAATTCGCCGGGATACGGGTGTCGTCAACAGGCAATCCAGTAGCATGGACGCAGCCGAAAGCGGTATCGAGCCGATACACTTGACCCATATGGGCGTTGTTTTGGTAGGTTCCGTTCCAGGGTGCCTCAAAGCAGGTTGGATTGGAGCCGACCGGAGTATCATCGGCGCTGCCAAGCGCAATTGGTGTTTCGGCGGTAACCTGTAAGGTGCCACTACCAGAAGGACTACCACAAGCGGCAGTCAGCGATAGTATGAAAAATGTGACGCAGAGATAAGCGAGCCAAAGTCTTCGCCTCATACTCCACCTTCCTAACTTTCTCAGGCGCACTGCGCGTCTGAAAACTTCTGTTATAATAGCATGTAACACTTGGTATGCCAAGAAACTATGACAAACGCGTTCAACCTCACTACCAAATTCCAGCCGACCGGCGACCAGCCGCAAGCTATTGCCCAGCTGACGGCCGGGCTTGAAAGCGGCAAAAAAGACCAGACGCTGCTGGGCGTGACCGGCAGCGGCAAAACCTTTACCATGGCAAATATTATCGCCGCGCGCCAGGTGCCAACACTCATTTTGGCGCACAACAAAACGCTGGCGGCGCAGCTGTATGGCGAGTTCAAACAGTTTTTCCCAGATGCGGCAGTGCATTATTTTGTCAGCTATTTCGATTATTATCAGCCAGAAGCTTACATGCCCAGCAGCGATACCTACATCGAAAAAGACAGCGCCATTAACGAAGAAATCGACCGGCTGCGGCACGCGGCGACGGAATCGCTGCTGTCTCGGC
>DATLVY010000139.1:0-3893 GCA_035576845.1 Candidatus Acidiferrum sp.
CCGCGGCAAACGTTACGTCAACGTTATCATCAAAGCCGACGCACAGGGTTCGCTGACCTCTGTTATGGACAGTTTGCGCTTGCTAGAAAACGACGAGCTAGCCATTCGTGTTATCGGCAGTGGTATTGGCAACGTCTCCGAAAATGACATCAGCCTGGCCGCTGGGAGTGAAGCTATCATCTACGGTTTCCACGTACAACTATTGCCCGCCATCAAGCGCCAAGCAACAGCTGAAAAGGTGTCGGTGCGAATATTCACAATCATCTACGAGCTTATAGATGATGCAAAAAATACATTAACTGACATGCTCGCCCCCGAAGTAGTCGAAACCGAAATCGGCCGCCTGGTCATCCGTGGCGTCTTCCGCACCGCTAAAAACGAAATCATCTGCGGCGGCGAAGTCACCAAAGGCAAAATTGAGCACGGCCTGCTAGTAAAAATCATGCGCGGTAAAGACCAGCTCGGCGAAGCCGAAGTAACCACCGTCCAACGCGCCAAACAAGAAGCCAAAGAAGTCTTCGAAGGCGAAACCTGCGGTTTGCAGCTTAAAACCAAGAGCCGGATTGAAGTGGTAGAGGGCGATAAACTCGAGTTCTTCAAGAGGGAACTAAAGAAACGGACACTGTAATCAACCATGGGGTTGATTCGTAAATCTCCAACACATGCAATATTCAAAGACCTTGCTCAGAAACGATTTCAGGAAGCTCAAATCTTACTGAATAGTCTTGAATACAGCGGGGCGTATTATCTTTCGGGTTATGCTGTCGAATTCGCCTTGAAGGCTTGTTATTGTAAAGGTGTTAGTAAGCACAGTTTTCCAGACAAAGAGATTGTCAAGAAACTGTATTCGCATATACTTAACGAACTTCTGATGGTCAGTAATATCAAGAGCGCATTTGATGCAGAGGTCAAATCAAATATTCAGCTCCAAACATGCTGGGAGGTGACTAAAGATTGGTCCGAAAAATCGAGGTATCAAGTTATTAAAAAGAGTGATGCTGAGTCTATGGTACAATCGGTCGAAATCGTGCTGAATTGGATAAAAACATTATGGTAGATAATTCTTTCTTAAGCGATAAGACTATAAGCCTGGGTGAAACCTTGCTTACGAGGCTTGATAGATCTGTTTTTAAGCCATCTGCGTTTCTATGGTTTTACTTCGCCGACGCTCAAACTTGGAGGCTGATTATTGCCGCTGATGTTTTTGCAAAAAGACCAATTGCTGAATCATACCGAGATTTCATTGAGGAATTTAGAAGTAATCCGCACATTGGTACTGTCGGTCTAGAGAATATTACTCTCTTAAGTCCTCGTGATGGCCTGCTTGAGCTACTAAGGACTGTGCCTTTTATACACACGGCTGCTGAGGATATCTCTGGCATAAGATTTAAATCAAACGTCATTAACAATGTCTTTATAAGCGACGTATATATTTACAGACTTACTTAGACGAATTGTTCTGATACTTATATCCCTGCAAGAAATTCTTACCATCCATTTTACGGCCACTCGGCGCAATAAGCTCCTGAATCTCTAGATATGTATTTTGACCACAAAGCTGGACTAGGGCGCCGTCGATTGGGGAACTGGCGACCTGGGCTTTGGATATGATAACCTCATGTCCAAAGATTTGAGCATGGCTTTTAGGCCAGCCAAGGTAGGCACGGATTTCGCGCTCTATATTTATCGCGGGTTTTTGCCAGTCGATATTGCCTTGGGCTTTAGTGAAAAGCTGGGCGTAAGTGGCTTTGGACTCGTCTTGCGGGGTTGGTAAAACTTGCCCGGATAGGATACTAGGCAAGTTTTTGATGAGTAGCTCACCGCCTAAGGTTAGCAGCTTGGTGGTCAGGGCTTGTTTGGATTCGTCGCCATTTAGCGTAATTTTAGCCTGAGCGTAGATGGGCCCATTGTCCATGCCTTTGGCTAGTTGCATCAGGGATACGCCGGTTTCGGGGGCGCCGTCAAGAATTGCTTGTTCTATGGGGGTGGGGCCGCGGTAATGGGGGAGCAGCGATGGGTGGATGTTTATGATACCTTTAGGGAAAATATTGATGACACTTTCGGGGATGATTTTGCCGTAGGCTACTAGCACGGAAGCTTCGGCGTTGTAACTTTGTAGTTGCTCGATAATATCTCGTGGTTTTTCTGGCAACAGCAGAGGAATGTTGTATTTTTGTGCGACGGCTTCGATTTCGAGCGGGCGCGGCTTACGGGAATTGGCGGCTTCGTAATGGGATACAACGGCGGCGATGTGGTAGCCAGCATCAATTAAAGCCTGCAAGGTGGGCGCGCCGTCGGGGCTAAAGCCACTACTGAGGCGTTCGTTACCAAAGAATATCAGAGTTTTTGATGCTGTCATAATCTAGCTTTTTAAGTTCGCCGTCGGCGGTTAAACTGAAAAACGCGTCGTCGTCTTTGATGTGGTCGATAAACAAAATGCCGTTGGTATGGTCGATTTCGTGCTGCAGCACGCGGGCCAAAAAGCCTTCGGCTTTGATGCGGATTTCCTGGCCGTCCAGGCCCATGGCTTTGATGCGGACTTTGCTAAAGCGCGGGACGAGGCCGTAAAGGTTGGCAACGCTAAGGCAACCCTCGTGGTCGTAGCTGATTTTACCCTCTTTTTTAACGACTTCGGGGTTGAGCAAGGCAAAAAAACTGCGGTCGTCTTTGTCGTCGAAATCGTTGCGGATGATGATGGCGCGCTGCAGCTCATCAATTTGGATGGCGGCGAGGGCGACGCCCAGTTCGTGCTCGCGGTGCTCTTCCCAGTCTAAAGTCACAGCCTCCATATGGGCGATGAGTTTTTTGACTTCAGGGGTAATAGCGGTAATGCGTTTAGAGCGCTCGCGCAGATGCGGGTTGGGCAGGGTGATGATGTCGTGGCGATTCATGGTTTTATTATATCGTAACAGGGGAGAAATAGAAAATTCTGAGCGATGAGCTAAAACCCCTGAGTGCGAGGCTCAGGGTTTAGTTTAAGCTGCACTCTAGAGCAGACTGATGGGATCAATATCAACTTGCCATTTGTCTGGTACTGCCTTTGCGATTTCAAGCAAGTCGGCTCGCCGCTTGGCCTTGATAACAATCTGCCAGCGGTAGTTACCGCCGAGGCGCTCGTAAAATGCAGGGGTGGGGCCGAGGACAGTACATTGCGGCCAGGTTTGGCGGACATTGGTGGCCAATTGGCTGGCAGCGCGGATGGCGGCGGCTTCGGTTTTGTAGGCGCAGGTAAGCTTGAGCAGATAAACAAAGGGCGGGAAGTGAGCTTTGCGGCGTTCGGCAAGCTGCTGGTTATAAAATGCCGAGTAGTCGCGCGCAAGGGCAAGTCGCACAATGGGATTGTCTGGCCGGTAAGATTGTACGACTATGTGGCTGGGTTGTTGGCCGCGGCCAACACGTCCTGCAACCTGATACAGCAGCTGAAACGTGCGCTCCTCGGCTTGATAATCCGGCAGTTGCATACCGCTGTCGGCTTGGACGACGCCAATGGTTTGGAGATTGGGCAGGTCGAGGCCTTTGGCAAGCAGCTGGGTACCGATTAAAATGTCGATTTTCGCGTCGTACACTTCTTGGTAGCGTGCGGCAAGGGTTTCGGTTTGAGCATTATCCGCATCAAAGCGCGCGATATTGGCTTTGGGAAATAGCCGCTTCATTGCCTCCTCGACCATTTTGGTGCCGATGCCCTTAAATACGATATCGGGATGACGGCATTCCGGGCAGCTAGGCGGTAATTGTTGCCGGCGAGCGCAGATATGACAAGCTAGTAGATGCTTATCGGCATGTAGCGTTAGTGGAACGTAACAGGTAGCGCAGAGTGCTGTCCAACCGCAATTTGCACAAAGCGTGGTCGGTGCGGTGCCGCGGCGATTTAAAAATAGCAGCGTTTGTCTCTT
>DATLVY010000140.1:0-4308 GCA_035576845.1 Candidatus Acidiferrum sp.
AACGACAAACGGCGAATCGTTCGTCTATTCTTAGCAGGATAGCGTGTTTTGCCGTAATACTCAAGGTCTGGGCCAAACTCGCGGCTAAGGAAGAATGCTTTGTGGGTATGTTGCAGTCGCTGGTGTGAAAAACTCTTGCCAGAATTGTCTTAAAATTTTATAATAAAGCAAGCACTTGCGTAGCTATATACAAAAGTGAGATTTTTAGTTTGAGAGTTCGACGAAAGAGAGCGTGTTATGTCTCAATTCCCTGGTAACAAGCCGCATTTTCCGGGTCGGGTACCGGCAAGTCAACCGGTTAGCGAGGCTTGTCAGACAATTTTGGATGCTAACCCGATGCGGCCAGAGCTGCAGTATCCAACAATCGAGCGTAGCGACCCAGTTGAAGTACTTCTTCGGCCGCTGCCGCCGACGGTCCATCCTTTTTTCGCAGATTTAACGCCGTTGCTCGTGGCGGCACTAACGGACGGTAATTACGAGCCAGCGATTGCGTATACGCTCGCCAATTACCTTTCGGTGACGCCAAGCGATTTACGGGCGAAAATGGATGGAATTTCGATTTTCGCGCTTCTTTTCCTGCGCGCCGCATCCTACCAGGAGATTTTCTTGGTCTGGAACCTGGACACCATAAACCCGGTGTACCGGGTGCTGAATCCAGCGTTCGGACGTCAAGATTACCTCGGCCCGATTTTCAAGCGCAACGAGGTGTTGATGGAGGAGAAAGGCTATAAAATCTATGGCCTCTTCCCGAAATTCTACAAGGCGCTTGTGCACTTACACACGGCAGCTCAAAAGCAGCAGGCTGATAGCCCCAGGCAGTGGCTCTGCCAGATCGACGAACGCCGCCTGCCCTACATTGACCCGCTGTTTGACAGATTACCGAGAGTATCGCAGCTTCAGCCCGGGGCAGTCGCGGCTGGGTTTCAAGAACTGCGCGACCTGCTTCGGATTGCCTTGTGGACTGGTGACTTTATTGTGTGCCAGGCGAAAGTGAGTGAACGAATGCTCCACATGCGCAAGGAGTTCTTTACCGCTCTGGACACAATGAAAGGGTTGCGCGGCATCAGCTTTTTGGAGCTGTGCGTACTTCGCTTTTTGGGAGATCGCCCGGATAAGGAGCTGGCTCCGCAGGGTGATTTCGAGAGAGACTCCGTACTGATGCTCGTCAGTAACCTGGTGGACGTGCGAAAGGACCCAATCCTATCCCGGTTTCCAACAAATGGCAAGAAGATGGTTATTGCTGGGCGGGAGGTGTTTGACCCAGTCGAGATCCTGACCTGGGAAAAGCCGGACCTGGTGAGTGCCTTGCGCGAGTTACTCGGCAAGGATCTGCCTGACTTGGTGGATTTTCTTGAGGCGACTTTGCCCCGCCGTTAGCTCAAACAAACCACCCAAATGGAGGTTGCAAGTTTCTTGCAGCCTCTTTTATTTTGTTATAATGTAGCAAGCCTTTTGGCGTTGTATGTTTGTTTGACGAAAGAAAAGAGGAGAACCTTGAGCGTTTTAGACAAAACTGAGGAACCTACCGGTGTTGTGCCCTTAGCCGAACACGATTATGCGCGGGCACGCCATCAGCTGGCGCTAGCTTTAACCGACCTGGTCGCAAATCCATGGCTGATTGCAGATCGGCTGCTGATTGAACATCATGCCGGCTTGCCGATCAGCCAAACCGGCGACTTGGCGCCAGCCTGCATCTACACTACAAAGGATTTGGAGGGGCTGATGGTACTGCGCACCGACTATCGGGCAGCTGTTGTCGGGCCATGTTTGAACTTGCGTGACCCTAGCGGCTCTGATGTTCGCGGGCAGTTGCTCGGGCATGCCGCTCGACTTGTCCAGGGGAGATCACATGCTTTTTATCTCCCGCTATATGCTGCTTTGCCAAAGGATGCGGCACCAGCAGTATTCCTGGAGGCGGGATACAAGCAAGTTGGCACGGCTAACGACTGCTACAAGGGCAAGGGCTTGAGCCTGATGTTTTTATCGGCAGTCGAAACGTGCCCGATGCCCTACTTGTGCGTGTTGACAGATTCAGAATCAGGATGGTACACAAGGTATAAGGTTGGTAGTTTTTTGGGACGACGCGTGAAATTGAGCAAAGCAGCTGCAGAGGCGCAAGCAGATGCTTGGTCTGTACCTGTTGAAGGCCAATTTACCTTCGTGCTCATGAGCGAAAACGATGTACTTGGCCTGATTGGTATGAGCATGAAGTCGCCGCAGGCTTCCCTGACGCCGCTAATGTCTAAGAAGGATGGAATCTCTTGGCTGGTAGAGTCAGCCAGGTTTGTGTTGAGCGCGGCATCACTTGAGCGGCCGACGTTTTATGTCACCGATCGGCAACCGATCTGCCAGCATCTGGTTTTACACGAAGGCTGGGTGCAGCCCCTCGGTCAAGACTACCTGACTTTCGATCAGTCCTACTGGCAAGCGACCTCGGAGGCGGTCCTGCACAAGCGTTATCAGGCGCATCTGACCCGTCGTGAGCAAGCCATCGATAAGCGTTGGAGGCAGCTACAGGGTAAATTACTGCTCGCTTTTCGAGCGCTCGAGGAGAATGGCCGGCCGATGACCACGAACCAAGTCGCTGAGCAATTGAAGCTTGATGCGAGCCAAGTTCGGGAAAACTTGGATACATTGGGTCGTTTAGGGATGGTCACTAAAAACCGCCCGCGCGTCCAGCATTATACCTACCAGCTCCGGCCTGGGGTAGCTGAGGCATATGGGGAGTGGCTAGCATCGCAACCCTCTGATACGAAGCAACCGTAAGTTGTAACTTTCTTTGAGCCCTTCGGCAGCAAGCTTTCGGCAGATTCGCCGGGACCTAGCGGCCGAAGGGTTTTATCGTGCTCAATCAATTATTTTACGTTGTTAAAACAAAAAAGAGAGGTGTACAAGCCTCTCTATAAGAATGCGGGTCGATTGTTTTTGGATCTTCCGGCCGCAAGCGGTGTGAGCCGGTTTTTTTATGAACAATCAAAAGTGGGCGCTCTTCAATCGACCCAGATCTATTAACTACTGTAGCATAGCCGCAGGTTTAGGTAAATTATCTTGAATTTGCATAAACAAAAAACAATGGTAAAATTTGTCGGTATCGTAATTTTACAGATACGTGATTGCAACTTGAAAGGATGGTTTAGCGCATGGCATTGTCCTTAGCGGAGATTATTGACACACAGCCTCGAGTAGTTGTCTCGGATAGTGACGTAAAAGCTGAAGGCGTGGAAGTTTTTTATGACAGAGGAGGCTGGCGCGCCGCGCCGAAGCTGATACGTTATCCGGCTTCAAGCGAAGAACCAGAACAGCCGACTGATGTGGTGCAGGGGTTAGGTGGCGTTAAAACGCGCTCGGATAAAGCCCACCAAGAACACCCAGACGCCATAATTTATGCGTTTGAGAATATCGAGGCCGAGCTGGTTCCTGGCTCTGGATTATACTATGATCTGCCAGCGACGGCGATTACCCTGCCAGATGGCACTCAGTCGATTAGCTGGGGTATGAGCAGCCGTATCTACCGCTGGATGCGGCATTGGGTGCGGGCACATCAATCGCAGTATGGCTTTTTGGTGCAAGGCCTAGTTCCCGGGCTTGAGCTTAAAGACCCGATGGCGTATCGTTCTAAAGATCTGTTTCCAGAGTATACGCGGGCGGCGATTTTGACGGACTCCCTGCCAGCTGCAGCGGCACCACTATTCAATCCGTTGTTGTTTGGTAAAGTGCCGCCTCCGAATCCAAAATATCAACGGGGCAAAACGCCGAAAGAGGCCAGGTCCCAAGCTATGAGTATTCCCGCTGGCTTCAAAGGTGACGTGATTGCCATCGGCAGCCCCAGCCTTTTGAAGTGGCGGTCTCATAATGGTCCACTGCAGCAGATGCACGCAAGAAAGTTTTTGCCAAACCCGGTAACGCTTGTCAGTGTTGATGTGCAGCTTGATAAGCGTTTTGACCAGCCGCCTGACTTTGTGACGATTCAAAACGGTGCGCTCATCCGGGCCGAGCAGGCTTTCGAAGCCCAGCCCTATGCCCTGTATGCTATCGGCACGCAGAGCGGGTGGGTTATTCTTGGGGAGCGTTACTACGAGGTTACCTGCATGGTTATCAAGGATGCGCTGGATCGCTTGTCAATCGAGTGGAGTGTCATGGTTCCGTTGCCACCCTGGATGATCCGCGAGGCTAACGACTACGGCACGACGATCTCGGAGATTGCTATGCGTTATGGCGGGGTTGACTCGGTAGCTTTCCTGGCTCCTGGGCTGGACCGCCATGCGACGATGGAGCGTCTGTTTATTGGCGCGATGCTGCCGCACTTGT
>DATLVY010000141.1:0-12081 GCA_035576845.1 Candidatus Acidiferrum sp.
GCCAAACGGGGTATTTTTGGGCAACTCAATGTCTTCGTAGTTTTTTTCAGGTTTTTTGCCGGATTGTTTCATGGCCCAGAAAGCGTCGCGGCCGTGGACTTCGGGCAAGGTAGCAAAGTTATAAAACGGCACGGGCGAGCGGGTGGACCATTCCAGCGAGCGGCCGTCCCAGGGGTCGCCAGTGGTGTCGCGATTGGCGCGGCGCTGCCAGATGCTGATGGCAATTTGTGCCAGCTGTACCAAGGCACCAGCGCAGAGCACCAAAAATCCACACAACGCGACGATAAATAATGGCTGCCAGCTGGGGTTAGTGTAGTGGTCAATCCGCCGCGGCGCGCCCATGAATCCCAATATGTATAACGGTACAAAGGCCATAAAGAAACCCGTCAGCCATAATACAAAGGCATATTTGCCCAGCGTTTCATTGAGCTTAAAGCCAGCAAACTTTGGGAACCAATAGGTGATAGCGGCAAAAATGCCAAACAGCGCGCCGCCGACAATCATAGTATGGAAATGCGCCACCAAAAACAGCGAATTATGCAGCTCAAAGTCGGCCGCCGGGGTGGCCAGCACCATGCCAGCAATACCGCCGAAGGTAAAGACGCTGACAAAACCGAGGAACCAATACATCGGCGTAGTCAGCCGGATTCGCCCGCGGATCATCGTTAAAATCCAGCTAAAAAACAGAATGGCGGTCGGGATGGTGATAAACTCGGTGGAAATGCCAAACACGGCGTTGACATCAGCGCCCGCGCCCATGGTAAAGAAGTGGTGCAGCCAGACCATTTGCGAAATAACCGCCACCAAAACCAGGCCAATGACGTTCGAGGTATACATGGCGATTTTTTTGCGGCTGAAAGTCGAGACGATTTCCGACCATGCGCCGTAAGCTGGCAAAATAAGGATATATACCTCGGGGTGGCCCCACATCCAAATCAGGTTAATATACATCATCGGGTTGCCGCCAGCGGTAGTAGTAAAAAAGTGCATGCCGAGATAGCGGTCGAGAGTCAGCATGGCGATGGTGATGGTTAGCACCGGGAAAGCCGTGATGATCAGCACACTGCTACAAAGCGCCGTCCAGGTGAAAGGAGGCATGTGCATCAGTTTCATGCCGGGTGCGCGCATTTTAATAATAGTGGCCAGGAAGTTGATGCCGGTCATCAGGGTGCCGAGACCAGAAACCTGCAGACTCCAGATCCAATAATCGACGCCAACGCCCGGGCTAAACTGCAGCTCGGACAGCGGTGTGGTAGATAGCCAACCAGCCGCCGCAAACTCACCGCCAAACACAAAGAACATGTTCATCAAAATCGCGCCGGCCACATACAGCCAAAAGCCGAGCGTGTTGAGCAGTGGCGAAGCCAGATCACGTGCACCGATTTGCAGCGGCACCACCAGGTTCATCAACCCTACCAAAAAGCCCATGGTCGCAAAAAACACCATAATATCACCGTGCGCGGTAAAAATTTGCTGGAAATGCGGGCCAGTCAAGTAGCCGTGCGAGGCGCCGAGCGCAAGCGACTGTTGCAGCCAGATCATCACCGAATCAAGCGCGCCGCGAAATAACATCAGGCCAGCAACAATCATATACATTATGCCGATACGCTTAGGGTCAACTGAGGTCAGCCACTCCTGCCATAGCCATTTCCAACGCTTCAGATAAGTGAGCACTGCGATGCCAGTAAGGGCCATGCCAACCAAAGCCGCCGTGCCTCCCATCGTGAACCACTCGTGCGGCAAATCATTCCAGGTTAGTTTGCCAAGCAATAATTCTTTCATTACATCGACATCCCCGGCATGGCTTTAGACGGATCTGGGGTTGGCGAGGCCGTGGGAGTTTTGAGGGAATTGTCTGTCGGCGTCATAAATTTCATTACGATTTCGTTAAAAAGATTTGGATTAGTTAGCTTATAAGTTGTGGGCGAATTGTAGCTGCTCGGCATAGCAAAGGTAGCGTAAACGGCAGAATCCATGCGCAATCGCCGCATACGTGCGTTCGCTTTCCAGGTGCTATAGTCACTGGCGCTGATCGCTTTAACGGTAAACTCCATGCCCGCAAACCCATCGCCGCTGATTTCGGCGGAGCTGCCCGGATAACTCCCGGGCTTATCGGCTTCGAGGTGTAATTGCGTTACCATACCGGTCATAGCATACACCTGGCCGGCCAGGCTCGGAACCCAAAACGAATTCATCGGCGCATCGGCCGTCAGCTGCAAGTTGATGGGCACGCCAACCGGAATCTCCATCGTGTTGACCGTCGCGATTCCGTCGTTCGGGTACAAAAACAGCCACTTCCAACGCTCCGCCACCACTTGGATGGTCACCGGTTTTTTGGAACTGCTGATCGCCTGGTAGGGGTCAATCATATGTGATGTATTCCAAATCATAACCGATATGGCAGCCACCGCCAACAGCGGCACACCCCAGGCCAGGAGGTGCAGCCATTTGCCAGCCGTCCAGTCGGGAGTGTAGGTTCTTTTGGCGCCTTCTTTAAAGCGAAAAACCACAAAAAAGAATGAGGCAACCAGCAGCCCGCCCACAATCACCGCAAAAAACAGTGCACCCCACAACACCTGGCTTTGGATATCAGCAATATAGCCCGCCGAATAAAACAGCTGCATTTTACCATTGACAATAAGCGCCCCAAACACAATCGCCAACCCAACATAAACCGGTATGAGCAGTTTAAAAACCGGGATTTTATTTAAAAAGGCGAGTAGTTTATCCATGTGTTTACTGTTTCGTTTGGCGATACCAATAACTGTTTAAAGTATAACCCAATGTTTGCTGTTTCTGCTAGATTGCTAATTTCATTCTCGAAAGGCAGTCTGGTTTTAGGATTGACTTAACTTGTACAATGTTATATACTTCATACTGCTAAGTCAGCCGACTTAAAGCTCTTTTATTGCCTTCTACAACAAGTCTCTCAGTTATTACTACCGACCAAGAAACAAGGAGAATGTCCATGGCCGCAACAATGACCGGAGCCTACCGCGTTATCCGCATCACCACAGATGAATTTGACACCCCCACGCGGGTTACTGAAGCTCAGGAATGGATCGGGACTCTGGATGAGCTTAACCAAAGGTACCCGACCAGTAAGGTGTGGGGCGCCGATGAGCTTAGCCATTCGGAGATCGAAGACGGATGGATACGCTTCGATTATAGGTTTGAACGGCAGATAGGTGGGGATCAGTGGGAAGTGATTGACGACCCGCGCGACCCACCGAGCGATACCATGACCGATCGAGAAAGGGCGATTGACGATGAAAATCGTCGCCTCTTCCCGGGCGAATACGTTCACGAATATGAGGATTTCAACTGCCTATACTGTCGCGATCGAGGCTGTCCGGAATGTGAGCCCTGGGGAGGCATGACAGACGAGGATCTATTCGACTGTCCGTATTGTTATGACGGCGGATGCGAACGCTGCCAACCTCCCGAGCCTGTGATTGTCTCAAAAAAGAGTCCGCACCTCACGAGGCTGTACCGCGTGTGGCAATTCTTTAAAGCGTTCAGGTTTAGAAAATGAGAGACGCCGGGAGAAATATGAGGCTTCAACGCCGCACTTTACTCCTGGCAGTTCCCCAAAGACACTTATACAAGCGTCGTTCGGAAACTGCCAATTAATTACGTTATTTAGGGGTTTCGGCTGCGCTAGTCATATCAATATTAACCATCCAGTTAATACCAAATTTGTCGGTGCACATGCCGAACTTATCGCCCCACACTTGTTTGTCGAGCGGCATGGTGATTGTGCCGCCAGCGGCTAGGCCGTTAAAAAAGCCGGTTAGCTGCGCTTCGTCGGTGCCCATAATACACATATTGACGCTGTCGCCAAAAATCACTTTGGTGTCGGGGCGGCCGTCGCTGGCCATAAGCGATAAGCGATCGTTTTCGAGCGAAGCGTGCATAACTTTATTTTTCTGGTTGTCGGCCACTGGCATTTCGGGGCTGGCGTAATCGGCAAAGCGGCTGATTTTTAGCTCGCCGCCTAGCACACTCTGGTAAAACTGCATCGCTTCTTCGCAGTTGCCGTTAAAGTTTAGGTATGGGATAAGTTGTGATTTGTTCATAGCTTCTAGTATACCAGCCTGGCGAGCAAATGGGCGATTGGATTCTACCCGCCGTACCTGTATACTAAAAAATATGATTTTAATCTTACATATTATTATTGCAATATCGAGCATCGGCTACGCAAGTTACACATTACTAAGACCGTCGCTGCGCAAGTTTTTGGTTAACTATGGCCTACTTGGGTTAACGCTAGGGTCGGGAACGTACCTTACCTTTAGTTTGCATGCGTCGTTGCTGCGAGTCTGCATGACGGGCCTGGTATATCTTGGCACCGTTGCTTGTTTGCTGGTCGGCGCGCGTCTTCGCCTGGCGAGCCTGAGTGGTGGCGGCGCAAGCTAATAAGCCAGGTTTGCCAGAGGCTGATCGGCCACAACTTCTGACGGTCGGCGGCTGGTTTTTAGCGCATAGACGAAAGCTGGCTTTGGGTTGTTGTTTTTTACTCGTTATCAGCCTTGGCGTAACACTGTTGCGCAAACCCGCTTACGCGCCCGCCAACCCACACACCGCCACCAAAGCCACACCTCCACCAAGGAATGACACCCCAGCCCCACCGCAGCCAGCGGCAACAACCAACACCTCTTATTATCTCGGCGTGCTGGTGCTAAAATATTTTCCGCTGACGGCTGATGGGCAGAATATTGATATCAATGTGACGGGGGATGAGGGCGATTCGTACGTTTCCATCAGGCAGCACACTGTGGATATGACCAATAATTTGGTGGCGGCGCTCGAAAAAGCCAGTAAGTATCTGGGCTATAAAAATCCGGATGCGCCGAGCGCTTTGACGTATCATATTGTCGATACTAAAGAGTATAAAAGTGCCGTGCCGATTAAGCCACGCGCCGATGCGCCGACCTATCCAGATTACAATGGGCTGCTGAACCAAAATAATATTTGCGATTATGTCGACAGCCGAGGCGTGCGCGAGGTTTGGATTTGGGCGTACCAAGGCCCTAGCAAGCCCGGCACTAACTATCCGTACCTCGGCATTTCGGAATCCAAAATGTCCGGCCCGTACGGCGATATCAGCAACAGCCCGCGCTACAGCGACATGCCGCTGTGCAAACACACCTACGAGGTTTATACCTTTAATTACGAGCGCGGCACAGGGGAAGCCATGCACTCGTGGGGGCACCAGCTGGAGGCTGAGCTAACCGCGGTGGATAGCCATTTGTTCCGCGATTTATTCCAGGGGCCAAATTACCCGCAAACCCTCGGTGTCACCGGCCGCTGCGGTTCGGTACACAACCCGCCCAATGCCCGCAGCGAGTACGATTGGGCCAACCCCACACCGCAAAAATCAGACTGCTTAGATTGGCAGCCCGACGGGATGGGCACGCTCTCCAGCATTAGCTGCACTACTTGGGGCTGCGATTACATCTCCGACGACAACAACCCCCAGCTCAACTGGATGATCTGGCTGTGGCAAAACCTGCCAGGCCGGGGCAACACCAAAACTTACAACGGCCAGCCGCTGCGTAATTGGTGGGACGTGCATGGGGATTTTGATGGGGTGATGGGAGGTAGGGATAAAAGCCTGGTGCTTCCATAGATAATAGCTATAGATTCAACCCTAGCCTGGATAATCCCGATATTTAGACCGAGATGGCGACTATCCCCTCACCTCATGGAGGATAAGGCGAAATGCAGTCCGAGTCTCTGTTAGAGACTCGGCGTGTAATGTACTCCATGAGGTGAGGGGATAGTCGCCACGAGATTAATTGACTTATTATAAGATATAGTGTATACTATAAGCGTTCCGTTTTAGTACAGCGTCCCCCAGTGCCTTTCGGCTAGAAAGAGCAGTCCATGCCGACCAAAAATGGCAACTTAAAAACCGGCCTTCAGCGCCGTATAAAACCTCTGCCTCCAATGCAAAGGAAGCGGTGGTATCAGACCAGCCAAAAACGCAACCCAAATGGCCAGTTTGCATCAGTGTCTGGGCGCGTTCAGTTTCGGCTGAATCCGCTTTTGATTATGTTGCTGGCTGGCGCGTCCATGGTGGCCCTCTTATTGTTATATGTACCCAGAACCCCTCCGCCATTCGTTACAGGTGCTACTATCACCTTCGATAACCAGCACACAGAGTACGGGCTTAGCCAATATGTGCAAGAGGTTGTCGTGACGAACCTTCATATAAAGACTGCCCCTGGCGTGCACAAGCTGGGCACCGGTGAAGGGGAGTTCATGTTCGGCAACAAACCGTTGTCGGATATCGAACAAGCCAGCCTGCAGGTGAGTGGCGTCGTCGATAGAGCTGGCCAGGGGTGTTTACATGTTGGCGTGCAATACAATAATCTCGAGAGCGCATCATACGATGCCGCCACGGGCACGCTACGAATCACCCTGAAACGGGCGGTCACTGCCGATGAGGCAGCATCAACAGATTGGAGGAATAGCACTAGCAGGGCGGGATACATAGCTATCTCGACCACGTGCTCGTAAATAGAAACATGCCGGAGACGGAACTCCAGGCATGTTTTAGTTTGGAGATTATCCTTTCAGCGGCTGGGGGGCATCTGCGGATTGATCTGTTTCTCGGCCTTTTTAAGCGCAGTGTAAGCTGGCTTCGGGCTGCCGTTTTCGCGGCGCAGGCCAAAGCCGTCCTCGTTTTTAACATCCGGCAGCCACTGATCGCTATCAGACTGGATAAACATGGGGCCAGCGTTAGCCTGCGCATACCACTGCACCACACCCTGGGCGATGATTTGCGACTGGACACTTTCGGTCACATGATCAGGCCTCGCGGTGGCGGTTGGCTTTACCACCTGGCTGGTTCCGATGGTTGGTGCGCCAAATTCAGTTGCCCAAATTTGTTTTTTGCCCCATCCAGCTTTGGTCATAATGGTTTGTAAATTGTACTGCGGCGAGCCATGGTCGATCGTATAAAAGGCGTTATAAATCTCGGCCTTACTTGGCAGGGCCGGCCAGCTGTAGGGGTGAATGCCCACGCCGTCGAATAACCTCGCATTCAGGTGCGGCAAAATGCGTGCCAAAAAATCACCTTGTTGATAGCCTTTGGGGTACACCGCTTCAAACAATGGCGCCAGACCGCCGGTAATAATAAGAGAGTCCGGATCGTTTTGGCGGATTTGCAGTGCAGCGGCGTTGGCTAACCTGGCATAGCTTAGGGGGCTGCTTAGAACCGATTTATTCGCTTGGGCAACCTTCCAATACGAGCTGAGGTTGGGCTCATTCCATAATTCCCAAGCGCGCACCGGCAGATGACGGTAGTGAATGGCAGCCGCCCGGGCAAAGCGAGCATAGGTGTTAACGTCGCGCGGCTCGCACTTGGTCGCCGCCGCCGTGGTGATGACGAGCTTGGCGCACACTGGTTCGACAGCCCAGTGTGGCGTGTAATCTAAAACCGCTAACACTTTTAGCTGATGGGCACCGGCAGCCTTGACAACCCGGTCATACATACTCCAGTGGTAAACGTTATTATTTTCTGGCTGAATAACTGGCCAGCTAAAATCCACCCGAATCCAGGTAGCTCCTAAGTTATGGATATCATCAAGACGACTATTGAGGGCTTTATCGTTCATACGCAGCAGCGTCGCAGAGGTGGCAATACCCGACTCATACCTTGTAGCGGCCTGCGCAGGCGTGATGGTGGTTTGCATCCCAAACACCAACAGCCCCATGGCCGCCACCAAGCGGCTCGTTTTGAGTATACGACGCAGTACTGCGCGTTTCTGATTTTTGACATCGCACTTTTGCATAAAACAGTATTATGGCCACTAATTATGATAATTTGATTAACTCAGCGGCTTTTGGGCGTTGTGTTATCTACGGCGCTTTATCGCTATAGGCGGCCATGCATAATCGGGCATTGTTTAATATTTTTCTAATGTCTCTCAGCTACATTGTTAGGTGCGATGGGCAACCGTCTAACACTGCCGCCAAAGGAGTATCGACATTACTAAGGTATATAAGGTAACGTGCTATTTTTTTATTGCCTGTGGCGTTATGGCTATAAGTGGTTTGATTTTTGCGAGTCACGTTGCGATCGCCGACCAATTGAATACCTGGCAAGTTTTACCACGCCCCGAGCGATTCAGCGAGCTGTATTTTACCGACTACCACCAGCTGCCAGCCTCGCTGTACGTTGGTTCAACACAGCGCGTACGCTTTACGGTGCATAATCTCGAGCATCGAACAACAACGTATCAGTATACTATTGTTGCTTTTGCTCCCGATAGGCTTGCCCAGCAACAGTTGGCCAGCGGCTCGTTAACATTGGGCCAGAACGAATCGCAGGTTATTACCCAAGCGCTTACTACACCAGCCCTCAGCCAGCGCATTATGATCCAGGTTAGCTTGCAGTACTCCGGTATTTTACCCGGCGGTGTCCAGCCCAGCACAGAGACACAATCGATTCATTATTGGCTCAAAGTGCCCAACGCACCAAAGGGGGCGAAATGAAAAATTCCCGGACAACCCTAAAAAAGGTGCTCGTGGTCATCCCTTGCTACAACGAGGCGGCGAGCATCGCCCGCGTTATTTCCAAATTTCCCGAGGAGCAGCTACTGCGCCGGGGCATAGAAGTAAAGGTGTGCGTCGTCGATAATAACTCTACCGACAACACCGCGGCTATTGCCCGGTCGATGGGTGCCACGGTGATTCACGAGCCTCGAAAAGGCAAGGGCAACGCCCTGAGGGCGGGTTTTAGCAAGGTACCGGTTGATACTGATTATGTCGTCATGCTGGACGGTGACGACACCTACGACCCCGGTGAACTTCTGCGGTTGCTCGAGCCGCTGCAAAATAACTTTTGCGACGCCGTGGTTGGCTCGCGCCTGAGCGGCCACATCGATACCGAGGCCATGAGCAAGCTTAACTATTTTGGCAACCGTTGCTTTACGACTGCGGTCCGATTTATTTATCACACACCGGTCACCGATGTTTTGACCGGTTATTTTGCCTGGAAAAAACCAACGCTCGATGCCCTGCGGCCGCATATTAAAAGCGCCGGTTTTGCCATTGAGATGGAAATGATCACCAAAATGGCCCGGCTGGGGCACCGCATTATTTCGGTACCGATCGGCTATCACCCCCGGGGCGGGTCGTCGCACTTGCATCCCTTCCGCGATGGCTGCCGTATTTTGTCGATGCTGCTTAAAAATATTGTGTGGTGGCCGCATGGGTCAAAGGTGGCGTCTTTGAATGTCCCACATCCGACCGTTGAGGCACAGATTGCTGAGGATGAGCTTTTCATCCCGCGCAAAATCGTTTTTGTCAGTGATGCAATTTACCCGTACATGAAGGGCGGTAAGGAAAAGCGCCTGTTCGAGATTACCAAACGCCTGGTCGCCATGGGCCACGATGTGCATATTTACACCATGCATTGGTGGGAAGACCAAAAAGAGGTGCGGATCGAACATGGCGTGTTTTTGCATGCTCTGTGTGGGCGTTACGAAATGTACAAAGGCAACCGGCGTACCATCAAAGAAGGGGTTTTATTCGGCCTGGCTTGCTTTAAGTTATTGAGGGTTCAGTTCGACGTTTTGGATGTCGACCACATGCCGTTTTTCCCGATTTTTAGCGCCTGGATTGTCTGTTTGCTGCGCGGGCGAAAGCTCTACGCCACCTGGCACGAAGCTTTATCACATCGGGAGTGGACGCAGTATATGGGCGTGAGTGGGATAGTGGCCTCGATGATCGAAGGTCTAAGTATCCGGCTACCGCACCGCATTACTGCCGCCTCGGCTCACACCAAAGAACTGCTGGCGAGCGCCCATGGCCGTGTCGAACGCGTCGAACTGGTTGCATCCGGCATTGATACGGCGCTGCTCAACAAGGTACCCTCGGCTACGGTTGACTGCGACGTATTGTACGTGGGGCGACTCGTAAAAGACAAGCATGTCGATAAGCTGGTTCAGGCCATTGGCCTGGTTCGGGAATTCCATCCCGCGGTGCGCTGCGTCATTATCGGCCAGGGGTTGGAGCGATCCCGCCTAGAGCAAGAAGTTGCTCGTCTAGACCTAGACAAAAATGTCACATTCTTGGACCCACTGCCCGAAGCCGCCGATGTATATGCCTACATGAAAGCCGCCAAAGTATTCTGCTCGCCCTCGGTGCGAGAAGGGTTTGGCATCGCCTCGCTTGAGGCGCTGGGCTGTGGCACGCCGGTAATCACCATCGACAGCCCGTCAAACGCCGCACAACATCTCATAACCAATGGCCAAAACGGCAGCATTGTACCGCTGACGCCAGCCGCCTTATCTCAAGCCATTGTGTACTGGATCTCTGCCACGCCGCAACTGGATATCGCTAGCCAAGTCGCCGAAAACGATTGGTCGCAGCTGGCCAAAAAGCAAGCCGAGGTGTATATGCTATGAAAATTCTGCACGTTTGTAAAAAATACCCCAGCTCGCCGGGCGGCGATGCGGTGGTCGTGGCGAACCTGCAACGGCAGCAAGAAGCAGCCAATCACCGGGTTGCGATTGTGACTTCCAACTGCGACGAGATCAAAAACGGCGACCACATTTACAAAGTAGGGTTGAGGGATACACCCTCCGGCCTGGATGCCATCACGCCACGGCGCCTGCTGTCACTACTCGTGCTGGCCGTGCGCATGTTCGGCATTTTGGCTAAAGAGCGGCCGGATGTGATTCACACCCACTCGATAGACATGGCTTTTTTTGTATCATTTGCGGCGCGGTTTTACCACATTCCGGTGGTGCACACCTTTCATATCGTGACGTTTTATGACTCAAGCCAGTCGGCCCTGCGCCGTAAAACCGAGCTGTGGCTCGCCAAAGGCGCACGGCTACGCTGCGCCACCGCACCCAATAGCTACGACGTCAAGATGTTGCAGGAAGCCGGATTAGAAAAAACGATTCTCCTGCCTAACGGGGTCGACATGTCGTATTGGGACATCAGCGACCGCGCCAACCTACCGGCTCATGACACGTTTACCTTTATATCCGTGGGCCGACTCGAACAGCAAAAGGGCTACGATTATTTTATTAAGGCGGCCGCTCTGTTGGCGCGTGAGCAGCCGAATCGAGCCTTTCGCATTAACATTATTGGCGATGGCTCGCAAAAAAAGACTCTGGAAGCTTTGGCCCGCGCCCAACATGTTGACCATATTGTCTCGCTGCTTGGCAGCAAAAGCCATGATGACATTAAAGAGCTACTTGGTCAGGCCAGTGCCGCCGTGTACCCATCACTCTACGAAACAACCCCGCTCACGTTGCTTGAAGCATGGGCAGCCGGACTGCCGGTTATCATGACCAGCGTGGGGATTTTGCGGGATGCGGCGCCCGATTTCGAGGCGGCCTACATCGTGCCCCCTCAAAACGAGCAGGCCCTGATGCAAGCTATGCGGCAATGCCTCAGCGACCAGCCCACCCGTCAAATCATCGCTGCAAAAGGGCACGAAGAAGCGAAAAAATACACCTGGCCGATCATCAGCCAAACGGCCGAGGCTATGTATCAAGGGGCTCGATGAAGACCAAACAGCCCGTCATACATGTCAGCGCCTACTATCCGCCACACCTCGGCGGGCAAGAAAATGCCGTGCGTGATTTGGCCCGGGAGTTAACCAAGGCTGATCACCGAGTGGAGGTCCTGACCTCCTCGCAAGGTGGCACTGCGGGCAGCAAAACCGAAGAAGGGGTGCGTGTTAAACGCATGCGCGGCTTTGTGTTTGGGCATGCGCCGATTATGCCGTGGTTCCCGTTTGCACTGTTTCGCCGCGCCAAACCCGGCAGCCTGGTGCACCTGCATATCGGCCAGGCTTTTACGCCCGAGATCGTCTGGCTGCTCGCCAAGCTGCGCCGGTTTAAGTACGTTGCCGAGCTGCATATCGATTTCGAGCCCTCCGGCCCCGCTGGTATTTTGCTGCCGCTGTACAAAAAGTATGTGCTAAAACGTGTGCTGCAATCCGCCGCCGCCATCGTCACGCTCAACCAAAAAACGCTGGACACTGTTCGCGAAGCGTACCAGTGCACCGGGCTGGCGCGGGTACTTAATAATGGTATCGACGAGGACTTT
>DATLVY010000142.1:0-3610 GCA_035576845.1 Candidatus Acidiferrum sp.
CGCGTTATAGTTACCGGGTGTCCAATAAGCAGATCATTAAGCCGACCGATGTAGCCGCGCTGCAAATTGCCACCGACAAACCGCTGGCCACACTGGTAACCTGCACGCCGATAGGCACCGATTTGAATCGCCTGATTGTCACGGGTGAGCAAATCGCGCCAGACCCTAGCCTAGCCACTAAGCCCGCTTCGGCAAACGGCAGTACCGCCAACATCAACATGCCCGGCATACAGCCAACGGTTGTTGATAAAATACTGAACGCGTTTTAGTTTGAGGTGGTCAGATGGGTGCTTTGCAGGTCGTATTTTCCGGCAACAGTCTTGCCAATGCTAAAAAGGTATTTTCCATCGCTGCTCAGCGTGGCACCTCGGTCTGGCTGAGCCGCACCAAGCAGGTGAGGGTTGGTGCCGTCAAACTCGACAATATGCGCATTACTACCGGTGTCGCTCCAGAGGTAAAAATCGTCGAGCCAGCGCAAGCTGGTTGTTACCGCCGCGCCAAAATTGAGCAGCGCCTGGTGCGGTTGAATTTCTTCGAGATCGAACACCGCGAGATAGTTATTGTTTTGGGCAAACACCATGCGGCCGCTAGGGCTAAAGTTTAGCCAACGTGGCGCAGCGCGTAAGTCAAATTGCGCAAAAATTGCAGTAGCGTCTTTGGAGGGGCTGCTGTCTGGATCGCGCAGAATATCCACGATATTACTATCGGCCCGAGCAATCGCAAGATAATTATGCCCTTCGTATGACTGGTAGGCGATCATCATCGGCACACTCGAAGCTACGGTTCGCACCGTAGTCGTCTTGCTGCTTTGCCAAATGCCAACCGTTTCGAGCGTTGGCTGAGACGACTGCCCAATAAAAGCTACTTCGTTGTCACCAAGCACCGTGAATTGCTGGATGTTGCTGGCCAGTACATCGGACGCGCTGCCGCTGCCGAGATCCAGACGCCGTAAAACACCACTGGTATTAGCGAATACAACGTTGGCGTTGCCGCCCGAAAAATGAGCATCACTAATGGTAAAACCGAACTGTGCAGAAATATTTATGGCCGCCTCAGGCTTCGACCGGTCAAGACGAATGAATGCAGTTTGGCCATTGTTTTGTTGCTTCAATAGAATATACTGTGATCCCAAGTCCCACTCGACAACCGAAAAAGTACCGTACTGGCCGCCGGCTTTCACCACCGCCGCGTCGGGCAGTTGCAGCTCACTATATTTCAGTTTGGTCGGATCGCTGCTGTCAACCAAAGTAAAAACCGGTGCAGACGGGCTAGTCTGGAGCAGCAGCCAATGCTTATCGGGCGAGGGAGTTAAACTTGTCAGCGTATCGAAATCGCGGCCAGCATCAGTCACAATTTTTTGCGGGATAAGCCGCACATAGCTGAGCCACCGTAACTGGCCAGGCGCCAGACTAATTGTTTTGTTCCACGTATCATAACCAGCTAGCGATAAGGTAATAGCGTGGCCGCCCGCAGATAAATTCGCGCTGCCAGGAGTTGTGAAACCTTGCTTTTTGCCATCAACAGCCACGGCGGCACCGCTCGGGAACGAGTTAAATTGCACCAAACCACCCTGAGCAAAATGGAAATTCGTATCAAAACGATAGCCCATGGCAAAAAACACCAGCACAATAGTGCCGATAACGGTTACAACAGTCATTGCGCCGTAGGAAAAAAAGCGTAGCGCCAGCCGAAAACGTTTAGAAGAGGGGTCGAATGTTATCATCGCGAGCTCTGCTATAGTTATACCACACCGCGGCCACGTTTTGGCAGTTGCAAAACTCGGTAAATAAATATGAACGAGGCACACCCGAAGGTGTGCCTCACGGCTGGTGATTCGCCGATTAATCCCGCCAGGACTTTGGAACTAGCCTGGTGATCCAGGAAAGAATCGGATTGTCCATGCCGCCAACTGGCAAGGACTCGTTCAGCGACAGGAGAACCAAAGGCCATCCGAGGCTGAGCTGAAGACGGTGACTGAGGGCTGGCTTGTCCTTTGCCTGGAACGTGCCGAGCAGTATACCCAGACTAATCAATGGGTACAGAGCAACGACAAGCACGACAACGATCAGCACGAAGACCAGCCTAAAAGGGAACAAGACAAAAAATCTAAATCGCTCATCGAGTGAGCGTAAAGGATTACGGCCCATCTATCATATTCCTAACTAAAACTCAGCGGAGGTCACGCGCACTGCATGCGAAGCGAACCTCCTGGCAAGCCTACAACAGGGAGTTTGAGCGTGATCAAACTCTAACAGCTGATCTATATTTTAATATTTTTATCTCAAAAAGTCAACAATGCATTCCCAAGTAAGAGAGCCTAAATACTGCCCACAAGCCCTTGCTCCAGCCAGTAAGCTAAAGTATTATAGAATACAGTTGCACGGGGCTGGTAATAAACCGTGCGGGGAGTAGTCTTTGGTTACTATGGAAAAAAAGGGCACAATTACAATTAACGGTCGTACCTACGACCCGATTACTGGAATGCCAGTTGGCCCCGCCAAATCTGCGGAGCATCGCGCACCCGACCATTCGGCAGCTAAAGCCGTTCGTGGCCGGTCGTTTGATGTCACGCCACTCCGCACCGTGGCTTCGCATGTGGCAAAGGCAAGAGCAGCAGGGGCCGTGGCAGCCCATGCCGTGCATCGCTTGCCGCAACGCTCGACAACGTTGCTGCGAAACGCCGTCGGACGGCCTGCTTCAGCGGTCAGCGCGAGCCCGGCTCCCACACCAGCACCAACGAATCTCAGCCATCTTACCGGCCGCGCCATGGCCGCTGAAAGCTCAAAACAACTCAAAGAAATGCTTATTAAAGAGCGTCTGGCTGAGGCTAAACAAATAGAGCAGCCCGCCGAAACGCGCCGCCATACCGTGCTGGGGCTGCCGCCACGCCTCGCCGCGGTCGTGACGTGCAGCTTGGCAGCCTTAGTGCTTGGCGGTTACCTGACTTTTTTGAATTTACCCAACTTATCGCTGCGGGTTGCGGCGGCACAGGCCGGCATTGCTGCCAATTATCCAACCTATCTGCCGCAAGGATACAGCTTTGCGGGTCCGATTAATTACTCTAACGGCGCTGTGGCTATGAAATTTGCCGCCTACACGGGCAACCAAGCCATAACGATCAAGCAGCAACAATCATCGTGGGATAACGAGGCTTTACTTGCCAATTACGTGTCGAAACAATACGATTCCTACTTAACTTACCGGGCAACCAGTGGTTTAACGATTTATTCCTACGACAAAGGGGCGGCCTGGGTCAACGGTGGGCTATTTTACACGCTTAACAGCACCGATTCGCTGAGCAGCGACCAGGTTTTACGCATTGCCAGTGGCTTATAACTTGCTAAACTGCCCGGTATAGTTCACAATTAACAGATATGGTTATTAGAACTCGCTTCGCGCCCAGCCCGACTGGCGCCTTGCATTCCGGCACCGTCCGCACGGCTTTGTTTGCGTGGCTGTGGGCACGGCACAATGGCGGGCAGTTTTTGCTGCGCATCGAAGACACCGACCAAAAGCGCGAGGTCGCCGGCGGCACCGAAAATATTAAAGAGACGCTGCGCTGGCTCGGCCTCACTTGGGATGAAGGCCCCGATGTTGGCGGGCCGTACGG
>DATLVY010000143.1:0-5729 GCA_035576845.1 Candidatus Acidiferrum sp.
GATAGCCTTGGCCGTTACAAAACCATGCGCGGCTACTGGGTAGAGCGGCGCAATGGTTGGGATTGCCATGGCCTGCCGGTGGAGTTTGCCATCGAAAAACAGTTCGGCGTCAGCGGCAAAAAACAGATCTTGGAGCTTGGGCTGGAGAAATTCAACGCCGCCTGCCGCGAGTCGGTATTTATGTACAAAGCCGACCACGAAGCGTTTTTCCGCCGCATTGGCCGCTGGACTGACACCGAACATGCTTATGCGACAATCGACCGCAACTACACCGAAAGTGTGTGGTGGACGCTGAAACAAATCCACGAAAAAGGCTTGCTGTACAAAGGCTACAAAAGCATGCCCTACTGCCCGCGCTGTGAAACGCCGCTGAGCAATTTTGAGGTGAACGAAGGTTACCGTGACGATGTGCCGGATCCAAGCTTGTTTGTAAAATTCAAACTGGTTGATGAGGATGCGTATCTGCTGGCCTGGACAACAACGCCGTGGTCGCTGCCGGGCAATGCGGCGCTAGCGCTGAATCCGAACGAAACGTACGTGTATGTCGTACTGAAAGACGATAACGGCAAAAGTGAGACGCTGGTTTTAGCCAAAAAACGGCTGGAAGCCGTTATGAAAGATGAGCGTCAGTACGAAGTTATAAAAGAAGTTGCCGCTAGTGAACTAACCGGCCGCTCATATGAACCTTTATTCGATAAAAGTAGCATTGTCGATAAAAGTCAGCCTGACCTTAACCACGCTTACCAAGTCTGGCCGTCAACATCGGTGAGCATCGAAGACGGCACAGGTGTGCTGCACGTTGCGCCAGCTTTTGGTGAAGACGACCTTAATATGGCAGGTGAGTTTGGCATTCCGGTGTTTCAGACGGTAGCATCCGACGGCCGGCTAAAACCAGTCGATGGGCTTGAGGTAGAAGGCGTATTCTTCAAAGACGCCGACCGGCCAATTATCGAACATCTCACCGAGCGCGGCCTGGTGTTTGCTGCCGAAACCTTTACCCATACGTATCCGTTTTGCTACCGCTGCGACAGCCCGCTGCTGTATTACGCCATTAGCACCTGGTTTGTGCAGGTTTCGGCCATCAAAGATAATCTGTTGCGTACCGCCGAGGACATCAACTGGGTGCCCGCGCATATTAAAGATGGCCGCTTTGGTAAATGGCTGAGGGGCGCGCGCGACTGGGCTATCAGCCGCAACCGTTACTGGGGCGCGCCAATGCCGGTGTGGGTGAATGTGGACGATGAGCGGGATTATATCGTGGTTGGCAGTACTGACGAACTTAAAACTCTGGCAGGCGAGGGGATTAATGTTGATGATCTGCACCGGCCGTTTATCGACGATGTTACTTTTACCAAAGACGGCAAAACCTACAAACGCATTGAGGAAGTTCTGGATTGCTGGTTCGAGAGCGGCTCGATGCCCGCGGCCCAGCAGCATTTTCCGTTTGAAAATCGCGAAAAGTTTGAAAAATCTTTTCCGGCCGACTACATTGGCGAAGGCCTCGACCAAACCCGCCTGTGGTTTTACGTGCAGCACGTGATTGCTACCATTTTGTTTGACCAGCCAGCCTACAAAAACGTCATTGTTAATGGCATGATCATGGCGGCTGACGGCCAAAAACTTAGCAAACGACTCAAAAACTACCCGCCGGTCGAGGATGTATTTAGCAACGAAGGCGCTGATGCCTTGCGCCTGTATTTACTGAGCAACAACCAAGTGACCGTTGCCGCCGACTACATGCGTTTTAACCGCGACGGTATGAAGGACCTCAGCCGCAATGTGCTGGCCACGCTGCAAAACAGTTATAAATTCTTTAAGATGTATGCCGATATCGATGGATGGAAACCTGCCACGCTGTTGGCCGAGCCAAGCAGCGATAACATCCTCGACCAGTGGATGCTGGTGCGGCTGAACGAAACAATCGCCGAAGTTACCAAACAAGCCGATGATTACAAGCTAGCAACTGCCATCCAACCGATTTTTACCCTGATTGACGACATGTCTAACTGGTTTATCCGCCGCAGTCGCCGCCGTTTTTGGAAAAGCGAAGACGATGCCGACAAGAATCAGGCCTATGCCACGCTGCATTACACGTTGGTGCGAACTTGCCAGCTGCTCGCGCCCTGGGCGCCATTCATCAGCGACCATTTATACCGCGAGCTGATGGGCGGAGAGTCGGTACATCTGAGTGATTGGCCAGAAGCCAGTCAGGTTGATACTGACGTTATCGACGCCATGCGCCGCGCCCGCGACTATATTAACGACGGCCTCAGCCAACGTGCCGACGCTAAAATTAAAGTCCGCCAGCCGCTGGGCGGTGTGACCGTGCCGGAACTGCCAGCCGCATACCGCGAGGTTGTGGCCGACGAGCTGAATGTTAAACAAGTTAATTTTGGCGGTACTGAAGTAAAGCTTGATACCACGCTCACCGACGATCTCAAAGCCGAAGGCCTCGCCCGCGACCTCGTCCGCCACATCCAAAACCTGCGCAAAACCTCTGGCCTTAACGTTGATGACCGCATCATATTGCATATTGATGGCGATGAAGCGGTGCATAAGGCAGTTGAAAGCTTTGCAGACATGATTAAACAAGAGACGCTGGCGACAACACTCAGCGGCGAGCCTCAGGCGCATAGTGTTGAAACAACAACAGAGGGTGTGCGGATCCAGCTGTCGCTTACAAAAGTTTAGGCATATAAAAAGCTGCCCGCATCATGCGGGCAGCTGCTTACAATGGTTTTTCTTGAATTGTCGTTTGCCAGAAAGCTCTAAAGTCTGAATTACGTGCCAACAGCTCCAGATATTCGCCATCAGCTTGGATTACTCCGTTTTTTCCAAGCAGAATAATCCTGTCGACTTCACGGAGCAAAAAATTGTCATGGGTGATTACCAGACTGCTCAGCCGGTTTTTTTGCTGCCATCGCCGAATGTTGGCCCATAGCCGGAGCTTGATTTGAGGATCAAGGGTGCCAGTTAACTCGTCCATGAGCACAAACCAAGGTTTATGATGTGCAAACATCCCCGCCGCCAGGAGTCTTTGTTGCTCGCCGCCAGAAAACATGTCGCCACGTTCGCCGACTTGCGCGTCGTACGAGCTTATCCGCTCACTCAGAACGGCATCTTCGATGATGTTGTCGAGCGATCGGTCCGGATCGACTTGCTTGTTGCCATACAGAATGTTTTCGGCAACCGACCTTGGCAGTAACGTCTGCTGCTGCAGCACGCAAGCCACAGCCCGCCTCAGCTTGCGTTGCTCGAGGTTTTTTATGTCCTGTCCATCAACGAAAATCGCGCCAGTTTGAGGATCGTACAGCCGAAGCAACAGATTAAACAGGGTTGTTTTACCAACTCCGTTTGATCCGATGATGGCTACAAGTTCGCCCGGTTTAATCTCCAAACAAAAATGGTGTAGAATCCACGGGCCATCTTCGCAATAGCGGAAGCTGACGTCACGAAATTCTATCTTGCCTGGCCCTTGGACGAGCTGCTGCGGATGGTCCAGATCAGCCACTTCCGGCTTATGCTCAAGCGTCGTAAGCAATGCGCCGGCACGGGCAACTGCCTCTTGTGCTTTGACCAATGACGGTACAAAATCCCACAGACCTGTCGTCATTTTTTGCAAGTAAAGCTGAATCAAGACAAAGGTGCCAATGGCAATGTGGCCGTTCGCAACTTCGATGAACGATAGGACAATAGAACACATCTGGGCGCCCACAATCATTCCGCGCACTAATCCTTTAGTTTTAAGGTTAAAAAGCATTTCTTCGGTACGGGGGATGAGGTAAGCGTTGGCGAGGTCTTGGAGTGTTTTACATTCAGCATCTTCCTCGCCGGCAACCTTAACGCGCAGCGCATGGGTTACCACTTCGACGAAGTGGGCTATAAACGTGGTTTGTGCATCGGATGCCCGTTTCGTGATACGCCGCTTTGTTTTGGTCGCCCAATATAACACGGGGATAAAAGTCAGGCTCCATAGGCCGATTGCAATGGCTGGCCATAGGGCGAGTGGAGCCAAAATTACCTCCATGCCAACCAACTGAACGATTAACATACTCAGGTCGTCGACCAGCAATTCTGTTAAGTCGTCGTGCGTTTGGACGGCCCGGCCGGTGTGTGATACAAGCTCACCTGGCTTTCTGCCCAGATAGAATGCCTGACTTTGTTTTAGCCAGGCGGACAGCGTGTCAATGTAGATCTGCAACAGACCCAACGTTTTGGTACGCCCAATGGTGAAGTCGCTGTCGCCGTTGCTGATCCAGGATCCGATCGAAACGACCAGAAGCGGCAGGCAGACTTGCAGAATCAGGCCGAACGTAACAGGCCGATGTTCGGCGGCAAAATCTTGCGCTGCGTTCACCACAAGGGCAAACACATACGGGGCAAGTACGCCTTGTAGTACATCGTCAACCACATGTACAAGGATGCCTCCAAAAAACAGTACCGGTCTTTTGGAATTTATTCGCCACACCCATGCAACCACGCGCAGGGCAGAAAAGTCTGTAGGCTTTTCCATTTTCACTTCCTTTTAAGCTACAAATGCAATCAGGCCGAACTTTATCGGTTTTTCGCAAAACCTCCCCATTATCTCATAAATAGTTCCGAAGCGTGCTCTTTGCGTTCGCCGTAAGATTCGTATTGACATTATTTAACTTTAATTTAATAATAGAATTTTAGATGAACGTCCCTTGAGAATGGAGAGAAAAATGAAACTGATAGCAAGTTTGCTTTTTGTAGCCGCCATAGCTTTGTTTGGTGCGGCTATCTTGACTCGCAATCAGGTGTTGCTGATTCCGGCCGCTCTTGGTGTGGTGTTAGCTCTTTTGCCCCTGTTAGTAAGGACACGAAAGGTGGCTGAGCCCTATGAATTCGTAACGCTAACGCCCAAGAATGCTGAAGCAGTTGCAAAACGGCTAAGGGGTTTCTTGGGGAATGTCGACTTATTCGTTGACAATCCAAGCGAGCAATCAGACGAGCGCGTCCGGTTGGTTAATGTTGAGGTGTTGGTGGACAGGCAATTTATTCGGGTAAGACTGATACCAAAGCAGCTCATACAAATTGCTTTTGGTGTCCAGCTCGTTTTTCAAGAGCAAAGCGTAGTCGTCAGGGATACAAATAATAAGCTTGGTTACCTGCGGCGTTTTCGGAAGGCCTAGCGTAAAGAAGCCAGCGATTCTAATGCTGGCTTCTTGTCTTTTCGCAGCCCTAGGGTATAAGTGCATAGTATTGACTTTTTGTAACTCAAGTGCTAATATAAAATTACTATCAACTAAAACAAAAAAGATGGTAACACAAATGAAAAAAACAAACAAACTACAATTTCAAACGGTGCCGGCCGAAAATGACGAACTAATTAACGCGATTGTCGAGGATCCACAGCGGCAAGACGATCGGTGGAATCTGCACGAGCAAATTGACCCAGGTGCAATTGAACGGTTCTGGGATGATGCGATCAGAGATTTGGGGAACGAATCAACGTGATGAACAGGGTGCCTCAAATCGTCAATAAAACTTTAAACGCTTTATTTACAGGGGTAATAAGTTCTGGTACAATGAGATAAATTAATTAACGAGATAATTATGAAAGCAGTCATTCAAGTCGGCGGCAAACAATACATTGTTGCCGAAAAAGAGACCCTTCTGGTGGACCGCCTCCAGGAAGGAACTAAAGAGCTCTCACTTGAACCACTCATGGTTTTTGATGAGAATAATGCCAAGGTCGGTACCCCGAC
>DATLVY010000144.1:0-21435 GCA_035576845.1 Candidatus Acidiferrum sp.
TTATGGATGGCAGGCAGTAGAACGGTGCGAACCCAGTCCTCACGTTTCCTTTCAGCCATCTCACCAAGCGGCTCCTCTTGTGGAACCATCCTGTCGCTTAAGCGTGGGTCAAGGCTGTTGAGGCGTTCCACGGGCATATGGATGGCCCGAAATTCCACGACTAGGAAGCGTGTTATAGCGCCTGGTCCCAGAATCCCCAAAACCCACTGGAAGTGATCTCGATGCGTTGTCAGCCAAGTGTTCAGCTCGGCTGAGAATCCGATTATTACACGATCGGCCTTGTGCCAGGTATCGAACAGCGCCGTCCTGGGCGAGTCTGGATCAATCGCCGATGCTCCGATGCTGAGGCCGGCGTCGGCCGATAAAACTTCCCGGATCTCGCGGGAGAGCTTAAGATCAAACGGGTCGTTTGACGCGAGAACCGTAACTTTTCCAATCAATTGCACACCTTCTTTTTCTTTCGCTAGAATATGATCGAATAAATTGATTTTACCATAAAAATAGATGTATTGTCAATAAGTATGCCCTGGCGAAGGATCCTGGTATGATAAAAACACTATGTCCAGCCTTCTAACCCTCGACCGCAAACTTACCCAAATAATTGCAGGACGGCCTAAGGCTGCGCAGCCTTATGTGGCGGCATTCTCCTGGCTGGGCGCGCCGGAAGTGTTATTGCCGGTCTGTTTGCTGCTGGGCGCTTGGCAGCTGGCTTTTGGTAACCGCTGGCTGGGATTGGCGTTGTGGCTGGCGATTGGTGCGTCGTTTGCGGGTCTGGGGTTGAGTTTTATCATCCGCCGGCCGCGGCCCAAATCGCCCTATGCCGACCATATGCCGTTTAAAAGCTATAGTTTCCCGAGTGTGCACGCGCTGGGGACAATAGTGCTCAGTGGTTTGGCGTTGTATTTTTTGGACGGACGGCTGCAGGCTGCCCAGTGGTGGGTGGCCGCGGCTTGCTTGACAGTGTTTGTGCTGCTGATCGGTTACTCGCGTGTGTACCTGGGCGCGCATTTTGTGTTGGACGTGCTGGCGGGTTGGACGTGTGGGGCCATCGCCGCTGCGGTGATTATTGTAATGGTGCAGTATGCGGCTCGTCTCGGCTAAAGATTACCCTGCAGAGTTGCTGGCGCTGATCTCGCAAGCCAAACAGCGGATCATAATTGCAGCCATGCTGGTATGTGCCGACGATCGGACGGCACCAATACTTGATGCGCTCGAGGCCGCCCTGGCCCGTGGTGTACGAGTCTACATTCTTGGGGATGTCTATTTTCGGGTGTTCCGCGAAGGGAATAAGCGCTGGCAACAGCGGCTGACTGTGGCCGAAACCGAGCGCCGGCTTGGGCTATTACGGCAAAAAGGCGCGCAAGTTGTTTTATATGGCCGACTTGGCCTCAACCCGTTTAAAGGCCGCTCGCACTTGAAGGTAACGATTGTCGATGACACCGTTTATAGCTTTGGCGGTGTCAACTTTGTGGGCAAAGCCTTCGAAAACGCCGACTACATGCTGCGGCATGCCGACCGCCGGCTGGCCGATAAACTCGACCAGCTGGTCACCAATGCCCCACACACCCACGAGGACATGACTTGGCTTATCGACAGCCAAACCACTCTGTTATTTGATGGCGGCCAGCCTGGGGTGTCGGTCATCTACCGCACGGTCTGCGAGCTGGCTGCCCGGGCCAAACGCATCTACTACGTTTCGCAGATGGTGCCTAGCGGAGAACTAGCCCAGCGCATATTGGACACCGAGTACGTAGCGTATTTTAACCGGCCGCAGCAATCGAGCAAGTACGTCGCCTTGTCGCTGGTGCTTGATAATCCGTTCGGCCGGCTCAAAAACCGTTACCACCGCCGGCAATACTTGCACGCTAAGTTTATGTTGTTTGAGCTGAAGGATGGCACCAAGACCCTTGTCAGCGGTTCGCATAACTTCTCGGAGCGGGGCGTGCGGTACGGCACGCAGGAAATCGCGATTCGATCAACAGATGAAAAACTGTGGGAGCAGTTGTACGATTTTTTGAAGACGAGCGTCGACTCCGTGGGTTAGCTCACTTAAATCGGGTGCTACAATAAAAACGGATGAAGAAAATTATTTTGTTTGTCGGGATAGCTGTGCTGGCGTTTGCTAGTGGCGTTGCTGCTGGTTACTGGGCGGTGCCACACCTTTTAGCAGCCCTGCAGCCGGGCAGCGTGCCTAGTTCACCACCTCCGGGCAGTGTGACCTTGACGGACACTACCACTTCACCGTCAACCGACGCAACAACCGGCTTGGCTGCACCAAGTCAGCCAGCTTTTCAGCCGCTTACGCTGACTGGCCACGGCCAGCAAGCCTCTAAAATCATTAACTTGCCGGCCGGCGGTTACCGAATAACTATGACGCACGATGGTCAAAATAATTTTATTGTGATTCTTGATAACGGCCAAGGCAAGCAGGTTGAAGTGCTGGCCAACCAGTCGGGTAAGGCGAACGTTAGCCAGGCTGTGAGCGTGGATGCCGGCAACTACCTGTTTAACGTTGGCGCTGATGGCAACTGGACTATCAAAGTCGAAGCACTGTAGCGCGGCGCCATCTAGCAAAACGAACGGTATTCAGCCATAATGTGACCATGGATTCCTCTGCAACGTTTTCGGCCGAAGGGCAACAACTGGTGCGCGATTTGCAGGCAGCCGCTGCCGTGCAGCCTATTACGGGCGATAAAGTGCATGTCACTGGCATCGGTAGTGGCATTTATAAAGCTTACGAAAAGCTGCGCAATGCGGCGGAGTACGGCGAACAGCATCTGCTCCTGCGGGCAGCTATCGAGCGGTTTTTGCGGCGCATGGCGTTGGTGCAGAGCTCGTCGGATAAACTAGGCAATGACCTGGTGACGGAACTTACCCAGGCGGGCTATTTGCCGGATGGCAGCATCCCTGTTATTACCGTTGAGCACGTCGATACTTACATCCAGCAGTACGCCAACTTGGCGCGTTCGCTCGAGGCTATGCCAGAGGTTCCGGGCACCACAGCCCGGCGCTGGGTTTTGCAGGTGCTTTCGAGCAGCCTCGAGAAGCTGCTGGTGCCAAACCCGCGGGCCGATGTGTTTATCGAATTTGCCAATAGGCATTACACTGCGGCCATTGACCGGCAGGATTTCCCTGGTGCAAGTGATCAGCAGTTTGCCGACTGCCTGTATGTTGCCGTTCACCGGGCGCTGCTGAAGTCGGATATTGCCGTGGTGCGTTACCACGTGGTGGCGCGCGGCGCCCAAGGCGGGTTTTCGGCCTCTACCTTCGCGGCGCTGTGCCGGACGGTTGACGAGCAGTTCCAGAGCAAACTTGCCAACCAGCTCACGCGGCTCATCAGCCGCAACGGTGCACCAATGCGGATACTGCGCGAAATTATTGTATCGGGGTCAACCGATCCGGCGGCTTTGCTGACTAATCACCCAAATCTGCTGATGGTGGTACGTTCGGTAGCTGAGCAGCAATACAGTGCTGCGCAAAAGCGGCTTTTAAATGGTGTGGCCCGGGCGTTGGCCTTTATTGTTATTTCTAAAGTGTTGATCGGCCTGGCGATTGAAGTGCCTTACGACCTGGCGCGCAGCGGCACCGTTGCCTTTTTGCCGCTTGCCGTTAACTTGCTTTTCCCGGCATTGTACATGGCCTCGGCGCGCTGGGAGATTGTGAAGCCCGGCATTCAAAATACCGAAATGCTGGCCAATTATGCAGAACGCATTGTTTACCAAACCAACGCCCGGCTGTATTACCGTGTGCCCCGTCACACGCAAAGCCGCCGGCAGCAAGCCATTTTTAATCTGATTTACGGATTGCTTTTTGTGTTGTCTTTTGGCCTGGTAATTTATGTGCTGAGCTTGCTGCATTTTACGGCTGTGCATATTATTATCTTTTTCGTGTTTTTCTCGGCGGTCAGTTTTTTGCGCTTCCGGCTGCTGCAAGCCGCCAAAGAGCTGGAGCTTTTAGACACTCGCCAAAGCTTTATTGCCACCGTTGCCGACTTATTTTACACGCCGTTTGTGCGGCTGGGGATGTGGTTGTCGGATAGGTACAAACAAGTGAATGTCATGACCATTATTTTAGATTTCGCCATCGAGCTGCCGCTCAAAACCTCGCTCGGCCTACTTGGGCAGTGGGTCAGCTTTGCGCGGGATAAACGCGACGAATTATAAAGGCAAAATGGCGGCCACAAACGAAATCTAATCTGTTTGTAGCCGCCGATAGCTCATAGCAAGCCCTCAGGATCGTTTGCTATCGCGTCATCTTCGCGGAATGATCGCTGCAGAATTGCGGTGCCTCTCAATTGATGGTAAAAATCAGTGGGAGATTGGCAATTCCAAGCGTCAACCAAATGCTTCAACTCATGGGCGAATTTTCGCATCAGCATCGTGTTATACACTAGCTTAATTGCAGCGAAGCTGTTGCGCGTATCGACTCGCAGCACCAGGCGCGGCTGTCCGAGAGTGATGCATGGCTGTAGCGAAACTGCGTCAGGAATAATATCGTATAGTTGGTTGATGACCCGTTCAAGCTCGGCGATAAACAACCTTTCCGCTGGCTCTAAGATAAACGACGTATCAATGGGCGGTGTTAAAGGCCCAATTCCTAGGAAATCTACATGAATTATTTGAGCATCGTTTGCCATTAGCTCCCCGACCTTTCTTAATGCGCTCAGCACTGAGTTGCCGCTGAGCCTACTCTACCACACCATGGCGAAAAAGTCGCAGATGCCGTCCAGTCAACTGCCTAAAGAAGACAGATCATTTCCGGCTCAGTGTTGTCGATAACTTAACGCCAGCGACGCCGCAACGATTATTTCCCAGATACCGAACAGGATAAGGAACGCATAACTCGCGCTTAGTATGTATAAAATCACTGCAATAGCTGAGAACAAAAAGCCTGAGTAGCGAACAGCCCTCCACTCGTGACGTTTTTGCAGGACCAGACTCGTCACGAAAACAAACAGCGCAAATAGCAATATGCTTATCCATCCACTAAAGTCGCTGCCTGAATGAGCTAAAACAGCAAAGAAATGGAACTGACTGTTGAAAGTGCCCAGTCCCTCGCTTACGAGAGCGACGAGCGTATACTGGAAGGTTAATACCGTGATAAATAAAGCTGCCGCTATAGAAACAGACACCAAAGATAGTACTGCCGGATATGGATAGTGATCCCGGAGCTTCATAAACAAGGTAGTCGCCCCTATAACGCATAAGATAACAGCTAAGGCAAAAATAAAGAGCATGATGGTGAATTGGGTTTGTCCATATGCGCCGCTCAGCGTATATGACAAATCAGGGCTACCCGGACCCTCCACTCGGATAAGCTGGACGATGGCGACTAAAAATGAAATACCTGATCCGAAAAAGCTCAAAATCCCTAGTAGGGGTATATCGTGTTTGTTTGTGTTGGTTTCAATCTTCATATAGATATGAGTGTACTATATTCTTTCAGCTAAAAATAGATGCTAATCAGTCGTCAAAAAACTGTAAATCTTTGAGCGGCTCTGGCAAAAAACCTTGCTGGTGCTGAAAATTTGCCTGCCATTCGTAGCCCTTGCCGTAGCCCAGGTCTTTCATCAGTTTGGTTGGCGCGTTGCGCAGGTGCAGGGGGACGGGCGCGTCGGGATATTGCTTGGCGGCCGCGAAGGCTTTGCCCATGGCATCGGCCACGGTGCGTGACTTTTTGCATTTGGCAAGCACGGTGGCGCAGTGGAACAGGGCGTAATTACCCTCTGGCAAGCCGACGCGTTCGATAGCCTGGAAAGTCGCGACGGCCAGGTTGAGGGCGGCCGGGGCGGCTAGGCCGATGTCTTCAGAGGCAAACACCACCATCCGGCGGGCGATAAACTTAGGGTCCTCACCGGCTTGTAGCATGCGCGCCAAATAGTAGAGCGTGGCGTTTGGGTCGCTGCCGCGCATCGATTTAATAAAGGCGCTGATGACGTTGTAGTGCATCTCGCCCAGTTTATCGTAACCGGGCAGCGGCTTTTGGGCGGCGGTTTGGGCAACCTCCAAGGTGACGGGATTGCCGCCAGCGAGCTGCCCGGCCAGTTCCAGTATGCCGAGCGCCACTCGGGCGTCGCCGCCGGAGGCCTGGGCGATAAAATCAATGGTTTTAGCGGGCAGTTTTTGAGCGCTGAGTTTTTCCAGCTTGGCGGCCCGCCGCAAAATTGTTACGATGTCATCTTTAGCCAGCGGCTCCAGCACCACCACCCGGCTGCGGCTGAGCAGTGGCGTGATGACTTCGAAGCTGGGGTTTTCGGTAGTGGCGCCGATGAGCGTGATGAGCCCGCTCTCGACGTAGGGCAAAAACACATCTTGCTGGGCTTTGCTGAAGCGGTGGATTTCGTCGATGAATAGCAGGGTGCGCTTGCCCAGCCCTTGGTTGTCGCGCGCCTGCTCGACAACTTTCATGACGTCGGCCTTGCCAGAGGTGGTGGCGCTGAGTTCCACAAACTCGGCATCCATCTCGGTTGCCATAATCCGCGCCAGAGTTGTTTTGCCGCTGCCCGGCGGCCCCCAAAAGATCAGCGAAAACGGCTGCCTGGTAGCCACCAGCTGCCGCAACAGTTTGCCCTCGGCCAGCACATGCGCCTGGCCAATAACTTCATCCAAATTTTTTGGCCGCATCCGTTCGGCTAGGGGTGGTTGCATAACTTTAGTATAGCTCTTTTAGCGTGAAAGAGCCCCCGGCGGAGTGCCGGGGGACTCTACGGGGGCGCTAGTGTACGGGCTTGCACGGAACGTGGCAGGCCTCGTAGGTGTCTTGGCAAGCTTGAGAACAGAAGTGAATGGGCCACTCGCCAGGGCCTGGGTCTTTGTCCTTCCGCCAGTCCGGGTGCTTTGCCGGACGTTTTTTGCCACATCCTGCGCAGTGCACGTGTCTGCTGGCCCAGCAGTAACGGCCTTCGTCTGCCAGAAAGACACGTATATTGCGCAGAGCCGTCATATTTTCGGCAGTGAGCCTGACTTCGGCTTCGGCAAGGAGCCCTCTGTGCTTGATCTCCAGATTAGCCTGCGCTAGCAGGCGAGGTTTTTGCACAACATAAAGCGCAAACTTGCCCGGCAGTAAATGCGTGATATCAGGCTCAACGCAATATCTGACAGTCACCCATATCCGCATCTCAAAGCCGGTTTTTACTGTTTGAAGCTTGTAGTATAGGGTGGTTTGAAAGTTGCCTTGGTTGCTACTAGCCTCTTCAAACCAGGCGTCAGGGCTGCCTGGTAACTCCAAATCCTTAATAGTCCAACCGTTTATCCAGAGCAGATTACTAAGCTGCTCGGTACTTAAAACATTAGACTTCATAGGTACTCCATTCTTGCTAGGAGAACAGTCAATCTTTGTTTATTATAACATGTAGAAATAATAATTCAACTCTACGCCACCTGGCTAATCATCCTTGTTTCACGCAGCGTACATGCTACTATTGACCGTAATGGATGCGAAAACTAATCCCTACATTCGCCAAACCGAGGCGGGCAGCGAGATAACGCCCGCTGGCACAGTGTATTTGCAGGAGATAGTAACAAACCCCACCGGCAACACCTATAGTTTTTACGACAGGTACAACCCCAAGGTGGTCGCGGCGGCCATGGCTCGGCTGAGCCGGTTCGGCGGCGACATGCGCGAGCTTATTTTAAAAGAGTTTGCTGCGCAGGATGGCCAAGAAGAGATGATTCTTCGCCGAATCTTGACCCAATTTGGCGACGACTCGGTGCAGCAGCTGGACTTTTTGCCGCTGGTGGTAGAGAATGCCTCAAACCTGATGATGAAACATCTGGAGCGCGGCCGGTTAGCAGCTTACCTGGAGCAATCGACTCGCTATATTTATTACGACGTTAAACGTCACGGGCAGTACCGCTACTACACGCCGCCGTATTTGCCGGCTAAACTCGCGGCCGAGTATAAAAAGGCGATGGACCAAATTTTTGATAATTATTCAGAGGTGGTGCGCCGTTTGACCGACCATTATCACCAGCTCGATACCACACCCGAAGCCCAGCGCGGCGCTCCGTGGCGTATCGCCCTGCGCGGCAAGGCTTGCGATGTGGGGCGGGGGCTATTACCGCTGGCGACTACTTCGACTGTCGGCATTGTGGGCTCGGCCCAGGCGGTTGATAGTTTAATCATGCACCTAATGGCTCAAGATTTGCCAGAGGCCCAGGCGGCCGGCCAGCAGATTTTAGAGGAAGTCCGCAAACAGCACGACGTGTTTTTTGAGCGCACCGATTTGCCCAACCGGGGCTCGGCCATCAGTACCTACAAGCGGCAAACCCGGCAGCGATTTGCTGCGCTGGCCGGGAGATTGTCGGCTGGTGAGGCTGACCGTGCGGCCGATATCCCCGTGCGTTTGCTTGGGTATACTCCAAAAAATGAACTCGACCTATTGCCGCACATGCTGTTTCCACACACACAGCTAAGCCTTGGTGAGCTAACCGACGCGCTAAAAACCTGGCCGCGCAAAGATAAACTTGCCGCTTTTGACTTGTATATGGGCGAACGGCTGAACCGCCGCCACAAGCCTGGCCGGGCGCTCGAGGTTGCCCATTACGATTTTGAACTCGTCAGCGACTACGGCTGTTTTAAAGATTTGCAGCGCCACCGCATCGTAGATGGCTTGGAGTGGCAGCCGCTGGGTATCCACCTCGGTTACGACATGCCTCAGGCTATCATCGAGGCTGGGCTCGAAGACTTATACCGGCAGACCGTTGCCATCGCCGACGAACTATATCAAAAAATCAAGAAAGCCGGTTTTGCCGAAGAGGCGCAATACGCCACACTGCACACCCATAAGTTGCGTTGGAAGTTGACCTTTAACGCCCGCGAAGCCTTTCACCTTATCGAATTGCGGACGCAGCCGGCTGGGCACTTTAGTTACCGCAAACTCGCGGGGCAAATGTATGACGAAATCGCCCGCGTCCATCCGCGTCTGGCCGCCCACATGATTTTTGTGAATCGCAACGACGACGACCCGTCTATGAGTCGTCTTGAGCAAGCTGAGGCTGCGCAGGCCAAGTTGAAGCTGCTGGGGCTTGAGGGTCTGATCGAGTAGCCTACAAATAAGCACCCACGCCAAAGGCTGGGTGCCGCTGCTAAGACCTGTCCGGAATCAGAAGGTCAAAGTTTATAGAGTAATGCAAGTAACTGCGCAATTGCCGCACGAACCACCCAGAGCGTTCATCTTGAGGGCTCAGGATAATCTGCACACGAGCAGTATTGGCCGTAAGTCTTTGCCATTCGACCTCGACCTTGTGCCTTGCCGAAAGTGCCGTCTGGATGTCTTGCATAAACTCAATCACCTGTGCGTCGGTCAAGCCGGCTGCGCCTGGTACGCCGTCGCCCAAGCTCACGGTTATGAACAACTGGCGGGCAATGCGTTGCTTGGGTTTGCGAGAAGGATTAACCTTATAAAACATACGCCGGTCTCCAAAAATTCGGGTGTGTCCGCAGCTTTATAATCGCTGCAGGCACACCCAAGTCGTGGTCAGCTTCTAGTGTATAGAAACCTCCGCAGGCGGCCCCCGGCTCCGCATTACAATCCCCAGTTTGAGGTTTGGGCAGTAGCGGGGGGCAGTAAAATCTACCTTGCCTATAAATTGGGCGCGTCCACGTGACCGGCTAACCACAACAACATAGTGCCAGCATAATCGCAGTAAAAACCGCATGATGGCTAGCGGCGACTCGGCGACTGGTTGGGGCATGTTGGTTGCGGGCGGCTTGGTTTGAGGCCGATCGTCCCACTTTTCCCAAATAAGCACCCCCAAACAGACCGGGACAAGTATAGGCAAGAGTAGAATCAGGAGGAGTAATGAGGCCCCGGCAAACAGGTTGACCGAGAGCCTAGAAACATCACTTTGTTCTTTCATACTTCCCCGCGATGTCCGAACACCAAACAAACGGTTTGCTTGGCTGAGGCTAGTGTATCTGGCGGGACGGCCAATGTCAAATTGGCCAATCAGAATTTTATGTAGTAATTTTTTGTTTTTCCATTGTAGGAAACACGAGCGTGATGGTACTATCGACTTAAGCGCTATGTAAGGCGAGGTGGAAAGCGTCGTTAGTGCCGCATGGTATTAGAGTTGAGAGACTAATACTATGCTTTGCAGCGTTCTGGAGTGCTTGCTTTTGTAGCGCTCAAAAATAAAAAATTTAGTGGAGGGGAGTACGGTGAATTTGACCGTTATTAAGCGTGATGGCACGAGAGCGCCATTTGACGCCAATGAAATTAATAAAGCCTTGGAAGAGGCCAGCCGGGGGTTGGATGACCAAATTGCCAAGGTGGTGCAGATTGCCAGCGAAGTGCAGCTGACCTTGTTTGACGGTATTACAACCGAGCAGCTGGACGAAGCGGTCATCCAGACGGCCTTGCAAAATGTGAAGGATGATACGGCGTTTGATACGATTGCAGCGCGGTTGCTGCTTAAGAATTTATATCGCAACATTTTGGGCGATTACGAAGACGAAGCCGAGCTTAAGAAACTGCACGAAAAAAAGTTTATCACCTACGTTAAAGATCATGTCAAAGACGGCATGCTCGACAAACGCATGCTGAGCTGTTTTGACTTGGAGAAGATTGCCAAAGCGCTTGACCCGTCGCGCGATTCTCTAATGAAATATATCGGCGTGGTGACCACCAAAAACCGTTACAGCTTGCGCCATCTGGACGGCGAAGCCATGGAAGTGCCGCAATTTACGCTGATGCGCGTGGCCATGGGGCTCAGCTACAACGAAAAAAACCCGACCGCCACCGCTATCCAGTTTTATCAAAAAATGAGTGCGCTCGATTATCTGCCCGGCGGCTCCACGCGCATCAACGCTGGCCTGGCCCAGCCGCAGCTTGCCAACTGCTTTTTAATGGAAGTGCAGGACGATATCGACCACATTGCCAAAAGCAACCGCGATGTGATGTGGATGTGCAAGATGACCGGCGGTATCGGCTTTAGCATCACCAAGCTGCGGGCCGAGGGTTCGCCAGTACGCAGCACCAACACGGTTTCGACCGGGCCGATTCCGTTTGCCAACATTGTGGATGCCATTTTAATGGCCGTCAGCCGCAAGGGTAAAAAAGACGGCGCGCTGGCCTTTTATATGGAAAACTGGCATCTCAATTTCCCGGAATTCCTCGATCTTAAACAAAACTCTGGTGACCCATACCGGCGGGTGCGCACGGCCAACACGGCGGTGTTTATCAGCGACGAGTTTATGAAGCGTGTCGAAAAAGATGATGACTGGTATCTGTTTGACCCGGCCGAGACGGCAGATTTATGCGAGCTGTACGGCGCGGCCTTTAGCAAGCGTTATGCCGAGTACATCAAACTAGCCGAGGCTGGCAAGCTGCGCGCCTTTCATAAATTAAAAGCTCGTGACCAGTACCGCCAGATTTTGATTACCCTGCAGGCCACCTCGCACCCCTGGCTGACTTGGAAGGACAACATCAACAACCGCGCCCTCAATAACAACACCGGCACCATCCACATGAGCAACCTATGCACCGAAATCACCCTGCCGCAAGACCGTGAAAATATTGCGGTGTGCAACCTGGCCTCGATTAACCTTTCGACGCATTTGCTAGCTGATAAAAAAGATTTTGACTGGGACCGCCTGGCTGCCAGCGCCCGCACTGCCATCCGCCAGCTTGACAACTTGGTCGATATTACCGTCTCGCCAATTCCTGAAACCGTCCACTCCAACCAGCTCAACCGTGCCGTTGGTATGGGCATTATGGGCTTTACCGAGGTGTTGGAGCGGCTGGGTTACGCCTACGACAGCGAGGAATCGTATAAGCTGATTGACAAATTGACCGAGTTTATCAGCTACGAGGCAATCGACGAAAGTGCCGAGTTGGCCAAAGTCCGCGGCTCGTACCCCAACTTTAAGGGCTCGCGCTGGAGCCAAGGGCTGGTACCATTTGACACCCTAGCCACCACCAGTAAGGAGCGTGGCAAAAAGCTGACGGTTGACCAGAAGAGCACGCTCGACTGGGACAAACTGCGCGCTAAAGTCAAAAAAGGCATGCGCAATGCCACCCTGATGGCCGTAGCGCCAACTGCCAACATGGCCCATGCCGCGGGCACCACGCCGGGTCTCGACCCGCAGTTTGCCCAGATTTTTAGCCGGGCAACACTCAACGGTAAATTCCTGGAAGTGAATGCGAACTTGGTCAACGACCTCAAAAAGCTGGGACTGTGGGAAGACGTGCGCGAAGATATTCTGCGCTTGCAAGGGGACGTGCAGGAAATCGACGCCATTCCAGATAAACTCAAAGCCGTCTACAAAACTTCGTTCCAAATTTCGCCGTATGCCTTTATCGAGGTTGCTGCTCGCGCCCAAAAATGGGTCGACCAAGCCCTCAGCCGCAACATGTACCTCGAGACGCGCGATATTGATGAGATGGAAAAAATCTACAGCACTGCCTGGGAGAAAGGCCTCAAAACCACTTATTATTTGCACGTCAAACCGCGCCACACTGCCGAACAGAGTACGGTAAAAGTTAATAAGGCGGAGGAAATCAGCAAAAACAAACCAGGTTTTGGGTTCGGGTTCGGGAAAAAATAGAAAAGATCTCCGCTGAAAGAATAGGTAAGCCGCGTTAAAGTGGCACGCCGGGTCTTACTGGTCAGTGATCAGTGAGGAGATCGTTAAGAAAAATATAACAGGAGGGTAAGATTATGTCAAGTAATGTAGTAAAAAAGGCCAAAGAAGTATCAACCGTAAAAGACGAAATCGCCGAGCGGCTAGCCAAAATTAACGCGGCGGTCGCCGAGGCAACTGCCAAACAGCTTAAAGCGGCCAACCCTTCTCAGGCACTGGCTAGTGTTGGGCAGCCGTTTGTCTGCCCGATTGATCCGGCGGAGCGCGCCCTGTGCGAATCCTGCCAATAAGAGTACAATGAATTAACATAAATTGGAGTTTGTGTCATGAAAATTCTCGGTACCGGCATCCAGGACGGCCTGTTGCTTAAACCAATCCATTATCAGTGGGCTTATGACCTGTACAACCAGGCGGTGGCCAACACCTGGTTCCCGAACGAAATCCAGCTTGGCCAGGACATCAGCGACTGGCGCAAGATGAGCGACGAAGAAAAGCACGCCATTACCTACTTGATGAGCTACTTTAACCCCAACGAACTGCTGGTTAATAAAGCCTTGGCCTTTGGCGTTTATCCCTATATCATCGCGCCGGAAGCGCACCTATATCTGGCCAAGCAAATGTGGGAAGAGGCCAACCACTGCATGGCGTTCGAATATGTGCTAGAGACCTTCCCGATTGACCGTAACAAAGCCTACAGCTCGCACGTTAAGGTTGAGTCGATGGCCCGCAAAGAAGCGTTCGAGGTAAAGTACATTAAACGCATGACCGAGGGCAAGCTCGACATTACCACCACCGACGGCAAAAAAGATTTTGTGCGTAACCTGGTGGCCTACAACATTATCCTAGAGGGCATCTGGTTTTACAGCGGCTTTATGGTGGCGCTCAGCTTCCGCCAGCGCAACCTGCTGCGCAACTTTGCTAGCCTGATGGATTGGATTATCCGCGACGAAAGCCTGCACCTGAAGTTCGGTATCAATCTGATTTTGGCGGTACTCGAGGAAAACGAAGACCTGCAAACGCCGGAATTTGCCGAAGAAATCAAAGGGATGATCCTGCAGGCCGTTGACATGGAAGAGCAGTATAACAAGGATTTGTTGCCGCATGGCATCCTTGGCCTCAACGCCGACTACATCAACCAGTACGTCAAATATCTGACCGACCGCCGGCTGGAAGAGCTCGGCTTCGAGCCCCATTACAAAGTCAGCAACCCCGCCAAATGGATGGCGACCGCCAACGATACCCTGCAGCTGGTTAACTTTTTCGAGGCGACCAACACTAGCTACGAAGTCAACGGCCAAACCAAAAAAACGACCAAAAGCTAAGGCTCGGGGCGCACCAAGGGGGGATCTCGCGCGAGAGTTCTCAAAGGAATCCACGCTAAACCTGGGGGATTTGGCTTACCTGCTAAAATAGTAAGTGTAAGGATTAATACAGGAGGCCATATGCACGGCAGCATCAAACACGTTGGCATTATCGGGGCAGGTGAACTTGGCCAAGCACTTGGGCGGGCTTTTCGCCGCGCCGATGTTAGGGTGAAGTTTTATGATACGCAAACGGAGCGCAGTGAGGTTGGCAGTGTGGCAGAGCTGCTGCACTTTAGCCGCACAGTGTTTCTCTGCTCGCCGTCCTGGGCGAATCGCAGCATTGCCGAGGAACTGGTACGCGCGGCAGGCAGCGAGCAATGCATGGTTGTGTGTTTTTCGAAAGGTGTAGAAGGCGGCTTTGTGACGATGGACAGAGTACTAGAGGCGCATCTGGGCGGCAAACATCTCTACGGTTTAGCCTATGGGCCAATGATCGCTGAAGAGTTGGCCGTGGGGCGCCAGGCATCGGCAGTCGTTGCCCTTTCTGACATGTCTAGCTATGACCGGCTCAGCGAGTTGCTTGCCAAAGCCAAAATTGTCTGCGAGCCGTCGAGCGACTTGCAAGGCCTTGGTATCGTCGGCGTCCTAAAAAATGTCTACGCCATTGCTTTTGGCATGAGCGATGGCCTGATGCTCGGTGCCAACGCCAAAGGCAAGCTGGTGGTCATGGTGCTGCGTGAAATGAAGCAATTGTTGCTGCATTTTGAGGCTGACCCCGAGCTGGCCGAAGGCTTGGCCGGCCTTGGAGACCTCGTCACCACGGGCATTACCGACGCCTCGTTTAACTACCGAGTCGGTAAAACCATTGCCCAGGGAATTGCCGATGAAAAAATCAAAAGCGAGGGGCTGAATACGCTGAAAGAGCTGAGCCACAAGGTCGACGCATCGGCCTATCCGCTGCTTGGCGTGCTGGATAAAATTGTTCATCACCACCTGCCTGCCGGGCAGCTCGACCAGCTGCTGAGTGGGAAGGCGTGAGGATCTAGTGTTGGTTGTGGCTATCGTCCCAGTGATGCCGAATTTTGAGCAATAAAAAAAGCACCTTTTAGGGGTGCTTTTTGAACGATGAGTCCGGAGTGGCTGGGGGAAGCCACTCCGAACCATCCATGTTATCCCAAGCGTAGCCAGATGGTCCGCATCAGCGGATTGGCTGTCTTGAGAATGACGTAATGCGGCCAGGCCATGACACTCTGTATCGCCGAATCGACGACGAAACGGCCAATGTGCAGAACGTAACCATTGTTTTTAGGGTCAAAGCTCAATTTATATACAGCAAAGCCTAAGCCCTGCGTTCGGTAAGTGGTGCCGGGCGTAACGGTGGTCACAAGCATGTCCCAGTTGTCTCCCCAGGAGGGGGTTGTAAGGACTTCATCGTCCTTGGGATAGGGAAGCAAACCAATCAACTTCCCGTTGACCATCCGAGTGCCCAGAGTTGCGCGGACCAGCACATAGGTGCCAGCCGTCAGCACCAAAGTCTTCTGCATGGTCATTGGCTGAATCAGACAACCGTACAGATCAGACCCAGCGGGTTCTTGGGTCGAGGCAGGCAAGTGTGTTGAGTCGCTATCGCTGTAGCAGCTAAACGCATAAGAGTTAATGGTTGCCAGCTTTTGCTGCGTGTGTTCTGCCTCAACCGAGTGTGTGTGAAACGCCAGGCTGTAGATGAAGGGTACGAGCAGGGATAGGATACAAGCAGCAATCAATGCAGCGAGCAGCCAACGCCTTTTAGGGTGTTTGCGGTTAGCCCGAGGCATCATCATGCCATTGGGCGAGGTATAGGCTGCAAAGGGTGAGGCCTGCGTTTTTGCCAAGCTGGGGGTCGCTGGTCGTGGGGGATATTGCGGGATTGCAGCTCTAGCTGCCGGTATGGCAACGATCGGGGCAGGCTGAGTTGGGATTGCCGGGATCATAATACTGGGTGCTATCTTAGGCGCGCCCAATTCGAAAGGCTTCGGCAGCTCGCCCAGTGGTTTGACAAAGGGCCACATAGGCGTCAGTTGCCCTGCGGGCGCAACTGACGTTGGTCTGGCAGGAGTGGCTGCTGGTGTTGCGGCGGTAGAACTAGCAAAAGAAGACAGTTTGTGTCGGTAGTACCGAACAACTATCACCAGCGTAAATGACAGGCCAACTGTCGTCGCACTAAGAGCTGCAATAATGGAATAAAGCAAAGCTAGGGAAACTGGCTCGCAGTCGAGGTGCCACATAACTTTCTCCTTGGATGGGATTCGTGAAGATTTTTTCAAGTGGCCATTTTGGCCGCTGCTCTAGGTTTTACCTCAAGCTATATTAAATAATAGCATATTTTTACTGATAAGTCAACTTTAAATGGTAGTTTTTACAAGCCTCCTCAACCTTGGGTATTTGTGAGTCGCTGGGCTACAATTTATTAATTGGGCTCCCATGTGTATCTTGATGAGCTCCGTGCACCTTATTAGTTGATCTATAGTGTGGAGAAAGTGAAAAAACCACGCAAGAATTAGCTGAGTTACTTAAGCAAATCGATAAGCAGTTGCCGCAAGGCGTAGTGCGCGTCAACGTGTAGCTCGAGGAGAAAAAGGTATATTGCTAGAATTGCACCTTAGCCGCTTTAGGATTATGCTAAAGCTATGATACAACTCGAAAACTGGTTTATTAAATTTATTGCTGATTATTTGGTGGTGCCCATTGTACTGCTTGGCGCCTGGGCAATACTCAGCTCTCCTAAAAATGTTCGTTGGCAGCGGGTTGGCTGGGCTGCAGTGGCTGGCGGCGTGGCGCTGGCCTTGGCTTGGGTTGCCAGTTTGTTTTACCAAGACAAGCGGCCGTTCCTGGCGGCTGGCGTGTCTGCCAAGGCGTCATATCTTATTAATATGAGCTTTCCGTCACTGCACGTGCTGCTGGTATTTACCGCAACGTTTATTGTGTGGGGGGCGACCAAGCGGCCGCTCGTGAGTCTGATCATGCTGGGCCTAAGCATTGTGGTGGCCATTGGCCGTATGGTCGCTTTGGTGCACTCGCCTGTTGATGTTCTGGGCGGGGTCGGTTGTGCATTGCTGGCTTATCTGTTAGTATATGGCCATAACCTTATGATGCCCAAACCAAAGGAAAAATAGCCGGTATGCCCCCAGAGCAAAACGCGCCGCTCTTTCAACCGAGCGTCAATATGAACCAACCAATCTTTTTGCGCCCCGAGCGGGGTGAGTTAATTGTGGTTGGACAGCTGGGCTTGGCTGTTGGACTCGGTGTGCCGCTGCTCAGCCGTCTGCTAAACGATGTTTTTGTGCGGCCGGTTTTTTGCAACTCGGGCAATGCTTTCGGCTTATGCGCCAATAGCGGCGACGCGGCTTATGGCATAGCCTCTATTTTGTGTGCCATACTGGCCATTATTTTGCTCGCTAACTGGCAGGTCTTTAGGCCTTTGTTAATCGCCGTGGCAACAGTGATTGCCTTGTGGAGTCTGCAGCACCAATTACATGCGGTAGCAGATATGAACCGCTGGGCATATTACGGCCTGTCGGCCGGAATCTACATGGTGACGTATCTGTTATTTTACTGGCTGCTAAGGATCCATAAATTTATAATCGCCTTTGGGTTAGTTGTGTTACTCACCTTCGGAATTCGCTTGATGCTGCTGGCATAAGCTATACTAAGGTTATGGAAATTATCTTGGTGGTTGTGCTGGTGATTGCCGGGTTTGCGGCGCTGATTTTTATTGTCGATCGGCGGTTGCGCGAAATGCAGCATGATTCGGGCACGGCGATGTTAAAACAAGACATCGTGAGCCTCAGTGACGGCATCGTACAGCTCAAAGACGGTTTGCACGCCCAGCTGACCAGTCGGCTTGACCAAAACCAGACGATGATGCGCGAGTCGATTATGAAACAATTTAGCCAAAGCGCTAAGCTGATTGCCGATGTTACTGAGCGCCTCACCAAGCTGGATGAAACCAATCGCCGGGTTGTTGGCGTGGCCGACGAGCTAAAAACCCTGCAGAATGTGTTACAAAACCCCAAGCAGCGCGGCGTGCTGGGCGAATTTTACCTGCAAACCGTGCTCGAAAATGTACTGCCGCCCGAGCGTTTTACCTTGCAATACCGCTTTAAAGATGGCGAGGCGGTTGACGCGGTGATTTACCTCGACAAACAAAAAATGCTGCCCATCGATTCTAAGTTTAGCCTCGAAAACTATAACCGGCTGATTGATGAAACAGATAAAGTTCGCCGCGAGACGCTGCAAAAACTGGTCAAGGCGGATATTAAAAATCGCATCGACGAAACCAGCAAATATATCCGGCCAGATGAAGGCACTATGGATTTTGCCTTTATGTTTATCCCTAGCGAGGCGATTTATTATGATCTGCTAACCAATAAAATTGGTGCGGCTGGTGCCGGTGCGCGCGATCTAATTGAGTACGCTTTCCGGGAAAAGCGCGTTATTATCGTATCGCCAACTTCGTTTATGGCCTATCTGCAAACTGTTTTACAAGGTCTGCGAAGCCTGCAAATCGAGGAGCAAGCCAAAGAAATCCAGATTCGTGTTGGCCAGCTGGGCCGTCACCTGGAAACCTACGATAGCTTTATGCAAAAGCTTGGCAATTCGCTCTCAACCACCGTTGGTCATTACAACAATGCCCATAACGAGCTGAAAAAAGTCGATAAAGACGTCATGAAAATTACCGGCTCGGCACCGGTTATCGAAAAATCAACAGGGGTGGATAAGAGTCTTTTGGAAAATAAATAGAGCCGGGCACCATTGCGGTACCAGGCTCTATGTCTGGAAGCTCACACCCTGTCCTTGTTGGAGAGCCTTACAATCTCGCATACGGGCGCGTCCTTTTCGTCCATGGTCCAGGTTATGACTGCTTTCACAGTGTACAAAACGTCCCCCAGCCTTGCTTGATTGGCAGTCGGTGCTATCCTAAAGATGCTTCCCGTACGAAAGACCATCACCTTCAATGGAGAGATCTTGACGATGGCTATCTTCGGGTTGTTGGGTAAGATCTCGGCTGTGCCTTCCGGCCTATCCTTCCAAGTCGTGACAAGCCCCAGTGCGTACGCCTCATCGAAACCATCGTTGACACCGACTTTGATTGGTGGTGGAGTTGGCTTCGCTCTCTTTTCGTCGCCAAAGAAGTTGTTTTTTGGCATTTTCCTCACTCCGTCATTGATCTGACAACTAACAAAAGGAAGGTTATGATACATGACCATCCTTCCTTTTGTGTATTCTACTTGTTTAGGGTGTATACGTAAAGCTTATTTGCGGCTAAAGGCTAGATCCATCTGTAAAAGTCGATACAAAAGCGCACCGATGCTGGCGCCAAGCACTGGTGCAAGCGCATAATCTACGAGCCCCCACATATTTTTAGGGTCAAGCGCGCCAACGCTTAGGGCGACGGCTGGGTTGAGCAAGGCGCTCGAGCCGGCTGTAGCTACAATCAAGCCGATGAGCAGTGCACCACCGATGGTAAAGGCAGCCTCATAACCTTCTTTTTTGCCAAGGGCAACACTAGCGATACCGAGGCCAAATACAACCGCCCCAACAAATTCCGCAAAGAACGGTTTCCAGGTACCGGTAACGGCAACAGTGAAGAGTTTGGCGGCGCCAGTAAGGCCGGTATTTGGGTCGGTGCTGGTGTTGCCCGCAATAAACGCTGAGGCCACCACAACCGCCAGCATTGCGCCAATAAATTGGGCAAGCAGATAAGCGAGGGTCTTTTTCCAGCCAATTTGTTTGGTAACAAACAAGCTAACGGTTACAGCTGGATTAACGTGCCCCCCGGATAATTTGCCAAGCACGAGCACAAGCACTAATACGGTCAGCCCGGCCACGATGGCGTTGCCGCCGGTGTTGAGTACCGCAAAAGCCAGCACAAAACTGCCAACCAGTTCGGCAATTAGGGCGCCTAGCGCCAGATTATTCACTAATGATCCACGTTGTTTGTTTGACGAATCCGCCGGTGTGGCTTTAGCCATGACGTACCGCTCCTGTTTAATTGTTGTCAGTATAACACATGAGTAGGGCCAGCAGGAAGGTGAGCGCCTGCCCGCTGCGGGTTAACAAGCGGAGTTTGTAGGGTCTGCTCTCGTTTGGCGAAGCGAGATCCCTGGTTGTCCAAAAAACAACGAGCTGCGCCAAAACAGTGCGCTATACTAGTGAGGCTATGGGTCTCTATCTAAATCAAAATCAAACTCGCTCGCAACTTAGCAGTAAGGTGGCGGCCGATTTAGCGCAGCGAATCAGCAAGCGCTCTATCGACGATGGCAGTAAAACTACCGTTCTGCTGCAAAACCAGCGCAAAACAACCAGCGGTGGGCTTTTCTGGTCGATTATCGTGGCCCTGCTAGTGCTGGCGGTGGTAACTTATTTAATTTTGTTTTAAAACCTGGCGCTCTGGTCTCCTGAGTGGCAATCCAAAAAACGCCCCTGCTCAGACATCCGCTGCGCAGAACTCTTGGGTGACGCTTTTTGGATTGCCACTCGGGAGATCAAAGCGCCAGGTCTCCAATTAATAACAGTCGCCCTCTTGCGAATCAATCACTACCGATAATTAGTAAAATCAACCGGAAAATCAAAGCTGTGGCTGCGCAGCAATTGCTGAGCGGCTTGCAGTTCGTCTTTTTTGGGACTCATCACCCGCACGGCGTCGCCTTGGATCATGGCCTTGATTTTAGGAAGTTCATCGCGCAGCAAAGCCGTGATTTTTTTAGCCTTATCTTGGTCGAGCCCCTTCTTAAATGGCACGTCGAGTGTCACCTTAAAGTTAGCGGTGGCCGGCTGCTTGGACATATCCAACACCTTTTGGTCAACGCCCCTGGTGGCGAGTTTTTTGCGCACAATGTCTAAAATCGCCTCCACGTGGTACTCGCTGTCGCCAATAGCAGTGAGCCCGGTCTTGCCCCCGTCACGGAACTCCAGGCTGGCCTTGGTGCCCTTAAAATCATAGCGGTTGGCGATCTCGCGCTGGGCTTGATCGATTGCGTTATTCATTTCAGCGATGTTATATTCGCTGACGACATCGAAAGAAAATGTTGAAGCCATATAATAATTGTAAATTAAAGACGCCTGGTTTCCAAAACCAGGCGCCACTAGAGGACAATTTGCTCAACCTTTTATGCAGTGGTTGAAACTGCTGTATGTTTTGTCGGAGAATTCTCCGCCAAGACCTGCGTAGGCGAGGTAAGCCGCGTATCCCACCCGGTAGTTGAGATGAGCGTTGCCGAATGCATCCTGCATTGCGCTCGACTGCATCTCAGCCTGACTTACCCCATGGTTGAAGAGGTAGAATCCGACTACCCCGGACAGCCCCCTGTCGGAACATTGCCCAAATTCCTTCGGGTGTCCTAGCGCGTAATTCTGCGCTCCGTGCAGTGCAGAAGCCACATCGGTAGCTTCTTTGCCAGGCTCTCCCGGAGCGCCAGATGAGGGGCCGGTGGTTTGCGATTGGCTCGGGCTGCTGACGATATTTTGCCCAATCGTGGGCAGAAATGGCAGAGAAATGCCGTTCAGG
>DATLVY010000145.1:0-7527 GCA_035576845.1 Candidatus Acidiferrum sp.
TCGACACGGGCAGCACCATCACCCAATATGTGCAGTCACCACCATGTCGGGCGATATAATGTATCTGACTATGTTCGACCAGGGGCTTGACGATCTCGACCTGATAACGATGGCCGAGAAGCTTACACGGGGCATGCTGCCGATCGACGAGTTCGGCGATGTTGTATTCCCGATGGTGGACATTAACCAGGAGGTTGATGTCAGCTGGTTGGTGGATATGGAAACCTTCCGTCAGGATGGTAGGCGAGCATGGATTGCCCAGGCCAAACAGGAGACAAGCCTGCGGATCAACGAGATCAGAGCCGCGATGCGCAGCGCCTTTACGGCCGAGGTCGCGAATGAATCCATGATGGTAAGCCGCCCAGATATGGTGATTAACGGGTCCTTCTTGTGCTGGTTCTGGCGGCCAGGCTTATCTAAGCCGTTACTGGTCAGCCACGTCCAGCGAGAGGACTGGAAAAACCCAGGAGTTATTGAACCTAAAAAATAGGCAAACTCCATCCCAACTCAGGCAAACCCCAGCCAAGCACATCTCGTGCAAGGCTGGGGTTGTTTTTGTTTACGTGATTTTTTTCAGTAAAGCGGCCAGGTCAATGCCCGGGCCAAGTACCGGTTTCCACAAATCGCCGGTACGATGTAAGCGGCGGGCGGCATTTTTTATCGTAAAATCCTCCGGGCGCAGGCTGGTGGTAATTTCGTCCCAGTGTAGCGGCATCGAAACATTGGCCTCAGGGGTAGGACGGAGCGAGTACGGCGCAGCAAGGGTTTGACCTTCGCGGTTTTGCAGGAAGTCGAGGTAGATTTTGTGGCGACGTTTTTCGGGCATGCGCTCGACGCTGGTGATTTTAGGCAAACGTTTATTAACCTCAAGCACCATAAGGTGAGCCAGGTTTTTGGCCTGCTCGTAATCGTATTTTGCGGCCAGCGGAATATAAATGTGCAGGCCAGTTTTGCCGGAGGTTTTGGGGTAGGCGGGGATTTTCCACTCGTCGCAAACTTCTTTTACTGCTCGGGCAACCTCGATAACTTTGCCAAAACTGACACCGTCCGGGTCAAGGTCGATAACGATCCAGTCGGGCTTGTCGAGATGTTTGACCCGCGAGTTCCAGGGGTTAATTTCCACGCAGCCGAGCTGCACCATATACAGCAGCGTGTTCAAATCGCCGCCCACAATCCAGTGCAGCTTGCCCTCGTTAGAATCAGAATAGATGTCGGCGCTGGGCACCCAAGCCGGTAGGTGCTCGTTATTTTTCTGAAAAAACGATTCACCTTTGATGCCGCTCGGCATGCGCAGCAGCGAACACGGCCGGTCTTTGAGATAAGGCAGCATGTAGTCGGCCACCGATTCGTAATAGCGAAACATATCACCTTTGGTAATTTTGTGGTGCGGGAAGAAAACTTTATCCAGATGGGTCGGTTCGAAGGGCAGGCTACCGGCAGGCTGCGGCTTGGCCACCGTTTTTTGGTCAGTCAGGTGCGTTGGTTTTTCGCGGTGCACATTCTCTGGTTTTTTATCTTCACGCAAACCCTTAAATTGTGGATGCCGCATCAGCCCCTCCTTCGTCCATTCGCTAAATTCCATTTCGCACACCAGTTTCGGCCTGGTCCAATGTACGGGTGCATTCGGCTGAGGCTCGGTTTTAAACGGCGAGGTCTTGCGCGCCGAGCGGGCTAGTTGATCGCGCAGTTTGCGGCGCTGCTCGTCAGGGATGCCGCCACCAGAGTGGCCAGCATATACCAAATCTCCTTTTTCATAAACGCCGACTAGCAGCGAGCCCAGGTACTGCCGGCCGCCGCGCGGTTCGGTATAACCGCCAATAACCACTTCTTGCCGTTGGCTGGTTTTAACCTTCAGCCAGTCGGCACCGCGCTCGCCCTCGCGGTATGGGCTGGCGGCATTTTTAGCTACCATACCTTCAAGCCCGCGTTTTTGCATCTGCTTAAATAAATCGATGCCCTCAGTTTCAACCTCGTCACTATATCGTATAAGTTCGCTCGCCGGCAGCGCGGCTTTCAAAAGCCTTTTGCGCGCGGCCAGCGGCATGGTGCGCACATCGTGCCCATCGCACCACAAGATATCAAACAGATAATACTGCAGCTGGCCGTGGTGATCCTGATGCCAGTTTTGCAGCCATTCAAAGTGCGGGGCGCCGTCAGCATCAACGACCACAATCTCACCGTCAACCACCACATCATGCTTGAAAGTGTGCAAGGCTTCGAACACCGGCGGATATTTTTCGGCAAAATCGATATGGTTACGCGAGTACAGCGTCACTTCGCTGGCTTTTTTGGTACCGATGGCACGGTAACCATCCCACTTAATCTCAAATAGCCAGCCGGGCCTATCGAAGGGCTGATCGGCGAGCGTGCAAAGCATCGGTTTGATGGTTTTGGGCGCTGGTTTTTTGGGGTAGTCCGCCAGGCTTGGCAGCTTGTCGGGCGCGCCCATGTCATCGACACGTTTATGGCTTTTAACCGATTCGTCTTGCTTGGTGATGTCACGGGTAGTGGCAAATTCATCGCCTTTTTTAACGAGCAGCCAGGTTTTTTGACGATTGGTTTCGCCGCGCATTTTTATCAGTGCAAATTCGCCCTTTAATTTCTCGCCATGCAAAATAAAAGTGAGGTGGCCTTTTTTAAGTTCAGCCCGCAGGGTTTTGGTTTGCTTGTCTGCGTCGCCCGCGCGCGCCTCGTACCAGCCTTCGTCCCAAATAATAACATTGCCAGCGCCGTAGTTGCCTGGCGGGATAACGCCTTCAAAGGTGCGATACTCGTACGGGTGGTCTTCGGTTTGGATTGCCAAATGGTGCTCATGAGGGTCGAGGCTCGGGCCTTTGGGGATAGCCCAGCTTTTGAGCACGCCGTCCAGCTCCAGCCGGAAATCGTAGTGCAGGGTAGAAGCGTGATGCTCCTGCACCACAAAGGCCAGTTTTTTGCCGGCAGCCTTGCTATGGCTGCCTCGAGGTTCGGGCGTGCGGTTGAACGAGCGTTTTTTAAGATAATCCCGCAGACCCATCTTTTAAGTTATTCCTTCAGGCTGGCTTTGAGGGCTGCCATTAGGTCTTTGCTCGATGTGTGTTCCGGAGCGGCGGTTTTTTTGGGTTTTTTCCCTTTGGTTTTGTCTTTGATCATTTGCTCGAGCTCTTCGGTGTAGGTATCATGCAAATCCTCAGCGATAAACGGCTTGGTTTCCTGCCGCACTAGCTTGAGGGCCATTTCGGCTTCTTTTTCGGTGACGTCGTTGTCGGTGGGGAAGTGCAGCTCGCCAGGTTCGCGCAGGTCGGCCGGAAACCACATTTGCTCGAGCACCAGCGCTCGGCCGATGGGCTTAATAACACCGATATGCTCGCGCTGATGGAACACAAATGTGCTGAGGGCCGCCTTGCCAGATTTATGCAGCGCCTGGCGCAGCAGGGCATAAGCTTTTTCGCCGCCCTTCACTGGCTCCAGATAATACGGCCGCTCGTAATAACGGATATCAATATCCTGCTGCTCGACAAATTGCATAATATCAATGGTTTGGGTGCGCTTGGCATCAATGCTTTCTAGCTCTTTTTGGGTCAGCACAATGTAGTCGCCCTCGCGGTATTCGTAGCCTTTGACGATATCGTCCCAGGCAATCTCTTCGCCGTCTTTTCGGCAAATGCGGGCATAGCGGATGGGCGCGTGATCGGTTTTATGCAGCATATCCAAGTCGATCCCCTCGCGCGGATTAGTGCCGCTATACAGCCGCACCGGAATGTTGATAAGCCCAAAACTGATCGATCCGTTCCATATTGGTCGCATACTTTTATGGTACTACAAACCCGCGCCGCTTGCGACCCTGAGGGTTAGGCGTGTCATAAAAATAACCACGATTTTACTCGTGGTTATCTAAAACTTGTGTGTTTGCAAGAGGTTAGGTTTGTGAAAATTTCCACAAACCTAAACCCGGCAAGACACCTTTACTTCTTGCTGTGTAACCGCAGCATCGCCATGTCTGCAAGCTCAATTGTCTGCTCAGCGATATACTTGGCATCGCCCTTCAGCTGGGCTGCGATCGCAGCAGCGAGGCGAAGCATAAGCATAGACCGCACCAGCCCTATGTCACCTGTGGCCGAAGCTCGCAAAAGATTCGGGTGATTAGAATTGATGACAATCTGGCCAGCAGCCATTCTGGTCTCGTAAATCTGGCGACCAGGCATCGGCATCTCGAAGACGCCAAAGATCGACTGAGGGGGTGGCTGAATCATCTCATCCTCGGCCTCAGCCTGCAGAGCAAAATGAACCCATTGGATCCTAGGACTTGGCAGAGTAACCTCTTGAATCGGGGGGGATATCGAGGTATCTACCATTGCATCAACCACACCGACAACAAAACGTCCGGCTAGGTCGCTGCTAAACAAAATGCGCCCCCAGCTATCTGTCGATAACTGGACCAGAGTACCATCGGGAAGCTGAAGCTTCACTTCAATGTTCGGCACGCCCTTGTTATTCGAGGTAACCGTAACACCGATATTGTTCTTGGTTTTTTGATCCTGGTCCTTCGCCTTCTGGCCTCGCCGCCCCGTCAGCTCCGTACCATCCGCTGCATCCCTTGGACTCGGCTTTGATGGCCGCTCGGTCGGGATCGGCACCTGTACTGGTTCAAGCGGTGGTGGAACAAAATCCGAGAAAGCGGGCAGATCCTGCATTGCACCCAGTAGCGCCTTCTCCAAACCTTTTTTAGCCTCTCTTATGATGCTAGCGGTTTGCTCCTCAGCACCTGCTTCAGCTGCCTGTCGTATGGTATGCTCATAGCCTTTAAGCTTTTTGATCCAGGCTGCGCGTGTAGAGGTTTCCAGCGGCGTTGTCTTTCTGGGGTCCCACAGACGGCGAAACACAAGGTACTCAACAAAGCCGTTCAAACCTTGCAACCATGGCTCGGTTTGGAAGGCTTCCAGCACCGTAAGCGGGTTAACATCCTCACCTTGGCGACGGATCTGGAGCGTAGAGGCTTTTTGCTCGGGGTCGTAGTAGACAACGATGTGGCACTCAGAATCGCCAACTGTAAAACGATCATCAATGATCGTACGTCCGCGATAGGTGGGTGGAGTGACCTCAATAATACGTCCGCCCATTGCTCTACCGGCCTCGGTAACCTTATCGATTAAGATCAGTCTGCAACCGGTTTTCAATACGTCCGCGAAACGGGTGGCATAGTAAGGTGCATACGCCCCCGGCCTAAGCTCGGCTGTTACCCCACGCGTCTGAATGAGCGTTCCGTGTTCAAGAACATCACCTAGCGGGCTAACCAACGGTTCCGTTAACCATTCAGGTTCCGCTAAATCAACTTGGTTATTTCCAAGCTCCTCCATCGTGGGCAAGGTAGCACACAACAAGGGGACCGCATCAATGGCCTTTCCCCAATTAGCGTGGGCAAGCTTGGGTGTAGGTTTGCTGTAAACAGTTGCGTCTGTCGCGAAGTAGTATATCGCCTTCGATCCAACGCCGAGGTTTGTTTGAATACCGTTGACAACTTTCGGCGAATAGCCAAACTTGGTCCAATACCACTCAATCGTCTTTTTTGACACATCAGAAACATTAGCTATGAGACTGTACCCGACGGGCACAGAGCGTTGAAATTGCCAATGCTCAAAGCGTCTGATTGTGCGACGATCACTGGGTTTTATCTTATCAGTCATGCCATGGCCATTGTCACAAACGTTGACGCTTCCCGGAAGGAACTCTATCCAACACGTGCTCGCGCCCGCCTCATACGCATTTCGCGCGAGCTCGCCAATAGCCGCCGGTAAAGATTCGTACACTGTCGCCGCAAGTAATATGAGCGCACCGGTATTCATGCCCATGCCGAGGCGTGGCTGTTTCGCTGTGGCTGTCATTAAAAATCCTCCGCAGTCTGAATATGCTGCTCACGCTGAGCAGCCTCAAGAACGAATAAAGTACACACTACATTTTGTAAACGGCCCAACACTTTCGCGACCTGCCTGCTGAGCTGCTCGCGCTTTTTAGCTTCCCCGGGTACCATGAAAGGCTCCAGCAACAGGCTGAGTATCTCTGCCTTATATGAGATGTTTTCGAGGGGGTCTGACACTTGACGCGGGTGTGATCGCGCAATCAAAGGATTGAGCTTCGGAATCAGCTCAATTCTGATAGCCTCCGATACCTCTTGATTTGTTGGGGCTTGGAAGCGTCGCATTAGCTCGCCTATCGTCATAGCGGAGAAGGGCACGCTTTCGACGCCGCCTTGCGCCCGACTAGGTTTGAGCCTTTGCTCTCGGTCGTCCTGATCCCTGGTTAAGAGGTCGAGTTGCTCTTGCAGCTTGTTCATCACCTGACCAACCGCATCTTTCAAAATGTCTCGGTCTTCGGATGTCTTATAGCGGGATGAAACAAAGGGAAGTAGTAAGTCGTACAGTTCCCCCGCGCACTGGCCAATAGCCCTAACGGAGTCCACGCGTTGATCGACTTGATTCGTAGCAATCGACAGGGCAACCGCCGCTAGAACCCTGGCGGTAACTTCTTTGGCAATTGCGTGTTCATCATGAACAACCATGGATTCCATAATCTGCTGCAAGGTTAGGTCGAGGAGTGAGCGGCTTAGACTGGAAGGCTCGGGTTGAGCCTCAATCTTAACAGGAAGCAAAGCAGCGGGATGTTCTTGCTCAAGCACCCTTAGAATCCTGCCGATCTTTTCTTGATTATCCCGCAGGAAATTTTGATAGTCGCCCTCAGGCATAGCACGAGGCTCGTCGCTGGCGACAATTACGGGCCCATAGGTTTTGGGCGGTACTCGCCTTGGATCGGCCGAAGCCAACCCGGTAATACAATGTATCCAGGCGTAGTTCTCTGCGGTATTGCTAATACCTTGACCATTGGCAATACGACGAAAACGGCCCTCAAGAGCTGTGTCTTCGTGTTCGTACACCAAGCGGCAGAAGGCTGCTACAGACATTCGGCGTGACTTAAGCCACCCATGGAAGTCGCTACCGACCTGAGTTTGCCAAGCTGATTCAGACATGCTTACTCCAATCTAGTAAAACTATCCAGACAGTCAGTCGGTCTTGTCAATTGGGTCACCTCATTTTCTTCTGATTTCCACGTCATTCCTATAAAAAACAACCCGATTAGGAGTTGCCTTCTTCGTAACGTGCAGTCACTATATTGTCAAACAATACTTCATGGCCTTTGCCATGAACTGTACTAATGTATCAGGAAATTAAATCCTTGGCAAGATGTCAGGAGCAAAGCTTTTAACTAAACATTCACCGCCGGGATTTGTCCGCTATAGTAGTATGTATCGAAGTGTTGTGTGTTCACTTGCACCTGGAGGTTCCAAAATGGTCCAAGCTGCTGCAGCGACGATACAGCGTGTCTACTTTGCTGCTCCACTTTTTTGTCTGGGCGAGAAGGAAGTTAACCTTGCCATAGTCAAGCGGATTGAATCAGAGCTCGGCTTGTCGGTATTCCTGCCCCAGCGTGATGGCCTCGAGTCCGCCGCACTGCGCGAGCAAGGCTTAGAAGAAGGAACGATTTCTACACGAGTTT
>DATLVY010000146.1:0-4892 GCA_035576845.1 Candidatus Acidiferrum sp.
GTGGACGCTGTCGGGCACCTCTGACACCACGGGTATTTTTACTCGTCAGGTCACTATTTCGACGGTCGATACTGTCCGCAAATCAGTCACCGCCACCGTTAGCTGGCCGTCACAGACCGGTACCGCCCAAGTGTCGGTGACCTCGCGGCTGACTAATTGGTTGGCGGCGTTACCTGTTACCAAATCGTGGAGTAATGCCATCGTAGCTGGCAGCGCCAACCCAACGGGCACGGTGGCTGGCCTTAAAATTGATACCGTCGGTAATTATGCCTACATGGTCGAAAACACTTCTACCAGTAGCTTTGTCATCGTGAATATTGCTAATCCGGCGGCTCCGAGCATTGCCAGCACGACGACTCTGTCGAACATCGCTACTAATATCGCGGTCAGTGGCAACTTTGCCTACATCACTACCAACACTGGCACAAGCGGCCTGCTGATTTATGATATTAGCAACCCTGCCGCACCAAGCTTGGTAAAAACGTTGGGGTTTATTGGCACGGCGGCAGCCAAAGGAATTTTTATTAACGGCAACTTTGCCTATGTGGTGCGGGCGGGTAGTACAACCACTAACTCCAACGAATTTAACGTAATTAACATTACAACCCCAGCTTCGGCTAGCATTGTTGGCGGTTATAACAACGATGCAACAATGAACGAGGTTTGGGCCTCGGGTAACTTTGCCTATGTTGCACAAAGCGCCACTACAACATCAATTGCCGAGATGGTGGTTATTAACGTAACCACCCCGTCTGCGCCGACTTTGGCTGCTTCATATAACCCAACGGGCACAAACACCGTCCTGACTATCACTGGCGCCGGTTCGACCGTGTACCTGGGCTACGCCAGCACGGTTAATTCTGTAAATATTACAACACCAACGGCGCCAGCCACGCTGGGTACGTTAGCGCTCAGTGGCGCGGTTCAGGATCTTGATATCGACGGCGCCAATGATTTATTTGCGGGCACCGCCGACACGGCCGGGGAGTTCCAGATTATTAACGTCACCACCCCCTCAACCATGTCGCTTATCAAAAAAGTTGATGTCACCGGCACAACCAGCACGGTTAACGGCGTATCGTACGACTCATCGCTTGATTACGTCGCCGGCACCAGCGCTTCCACTACGCAACGTTTATTGGTATTTACGAAAAACTAATATGCAACAAAGAAAAAACCAAGCTGGCTACACATTTATCGAACTGCTGCTGTATATTTCTATCGTCGGCACGTTGCTTACTGGGGTGACGCTTTTCTTCGGGCTCGCCGCCGATGATCGTATTAAAAACCAAAGCACTTTAGAGGTAAATCAGCAGGGGATGGCGGCCATGGAGTACATGACGCAAACTATTCGAAACGCTACATCCATTACAACTCCGGCAGCCGGCGGCAGCGGCGCGTCACTGACGCTTGTGGTGCGGACAGGGGCGCTGAGCCCGACCGTTTTTGATCTGACCGGTACGAATCTTGAGGTTAAAGAAGGTGCTGGTGCTGCCGTTTTGCTGACCAGCAACGATGTGCAAATAAGCGGCCTGACGTTTAAAAACCTGACGCGCTCGGGAACTTTTGGCATAGTGCAGGTCAGTTTTACGATTGCCCGAACCAACAGCGGCGGCCGGCCGGAATATAGCTATCAAAAAAGTTTTGTCAGTTCGGTGGCACTGCGATGAAAAAGGTTCTGCAGCCAGATTACCAAGCCGGTTACATTGCATTATTAACCGTGCTGGTCGTTGGCGCTGCCAGCCTGGCCATCGGGACGACGCTTTTACTGACCGGCAGCGATGCAGAGCGTGAAAGTCTGGTTGAACAGCAATCTGTTGATGCTCGCAGTTTGGCCAGTGCCTGCGGCGAAGATGGTCTGCAGCAGATCCACGACAGCAGCGCATACACCGGTACCAACAACCTAACGCTCGGCACCGGCACCTGTACCTATACCGTTACCAACACCGGCGGACAAACCCGAACGGTTGATGCAAGCGGCACGGTTGGTTTAGTTGTCCGCAAAATAAAAATCTATGTTACAATAGGCTCATCAAGCATAAGTATTACGTCTTGGCAGGATGTGGTCTGATGCGCTTTAGGTAAAACAATAAATAAGGGTGGGATCTTATTATGCAACAACAGATGAAACAACTAAAACAGCAAGCGGGTTTTACGCTGCTCGAAGTTTTGCTGGTCGTGGCGATTATTGCTATTTTGGCGGGTATCGTGATTATCGCCATTAACCCGGGTAAAAACCTCGGCGACGCGCGCAATGCTCAGCGCTCGGCTGATGTGACGACGACACTTAATGCGGTGTACCAATATTCACTGGATAACAACGGCACGCTACCAGCGGGTATCACAACAACCGCAACCGAAATCTGTGCCACTGGTGCGGCTAGCTGTACCGGCCTGGTTGACCTGAGTGCGATCACTTTAAATGAAAAATACATCGTTTCGATGCCCAAAGACCCTCAGTGTGCCACTGTCTGTGCCACCAATGGTACTGGCTATAAAATCATGAAAGACACCAACAGCCGCATCGTCGTCAATGCGCCATCGGCCGAAAACGGCAAAACGATCTCGGTTACTCGCTAAACTTGCAGCCAACCTAAAACGTAAGAGGGACGCAATCGGCGTCCCTCTTACTTGCTGCGTCGAAGCGAAGCACCCCAGCTACTGGTGGCCGACGCCTTATTGCAGCGGCAGCTTAAACCCAAAGGTGCTGCCCCGGTTCTCTTTGCTTTCAAAAATCATCGTACCGCCATGGGCTGCAATGATTTTGCTGGCAGCAAACAAACCGATGCCGGTGCCGTCTGGTCGCACATAACGGGCGTTTGAGGCGCGGAAAAATTTAGAGAAAATATGGGTCTGCTCGTTGGTCGGGATGCCGATGCCGTTATCCTGAACGGTCAAGACCAGCTGTTTGTTAAGTTCGGCCAGGCTAACAATAATTTTACCGCCAGGTTTGGAATAATAAATGGCATTGTCGATAAAGTTCATAATAACCTGACGAATTTTACCGATGTCGAGGCGAACGGTGGTAGGAAAATTGCTAGGGATTTGAGCACGAACAATTAGGTTGCGTGCCTTGATGGGGATGGTGAACTGGTCGATTTCTTCGCGTATCATTTGCGGCAGGTTGGCCTGAGCAAGCTCAACACTTAATTTGCCATCTTTGAGCCGGGAGATATTCAAAAGGTCGGTGATCAAAAACGCCATACGCTCGGCACTAATGAACGTGTCCTTGGCCAGCTCTTGCTGTTGCGGTTTGAGCGGGCCGGCGTCGCCTTCCAGCAGCATCGACAGGTGGCCCTTTACGCTAGTCAGCGGCGTGCGCAGCTGGTGCGAGGCGATGCTGATAAATTCGTCTTTGGCGATATCAAGTGCCCGAAGTTTTTTATTGGTGCCCCGCAATTTTTTGGTTGCTTCGGCAATCTCTTGCTGCAGCCGGTCGTTGAATCTGCCGATTTCCTCGAAACGCAGCGAGTTTTGGATGGCGACAGACAACTCGTCGGCTGCGATACGCACCAAATTAATATCCTGGTCACTAAAGGCGCTCCCATTAGCTTTGTCGCCGACGATCATGTAGCCGATAGTTAACGACGTAGTTCTAAGGCGCGCCACAAGTGCGATGCCGTGTTTACTTAGCGAAGCTACAAGCTCGGTAACTCCTTCGTCCATTTCGTCTGTTATGAATAGAGGACGCGGATTGGTTTTTGCCACTAACGGATGCATATCTGATAGCTCAAAATTAGTTTGGCCTATCTGGAACGTATGACTGGCATTGGTTTGACCCTCGATGAGTATGATGATAAACCTGGGCTTAGTGGCGTCCGCAATTACCTTTAACGATTGCCGGCAAAGGGCAGATAGCGATACCGTTTTTACCAGCACAGACACTAATGTATCTAGCACTGCTTTAGTGTCATATGAGTCCTGGAAGAATAAGGCATTGGTTAGTTTATCAAACCATTGCTTAATGTACCGAAAGGACATAGCTATAAGCAGTGTGGCGATGATTTGGAATAGGGAAATGTACGAACCGAAACCCACGGACTGCAGTACACTGGTTCCTGTACCAATAATAAGCCACGAATAGGTTGCCCCCAGCCCAAGCAGCAGCACGATATACGCCAACGTGCGCAACACAGTCAATTTAATTTCGAAAAGACGGTGGTTGATAATCGAGAAGGCAATGGAGATTAGCAAGAAAACACTAAATACTGGGCCGACAGCGGTAAACTGGTAGCTAGCCCCAAAAAGTGGTAGGACCAAATTGAAAAAAATGCCGCCGACTGCAGACGACAAAAAGCCGACGATGATCACTCCGGCACGGGTGCGCGCCACACCTTTGGCACTACGCATATACAGCCCAAGAAGCAGGGCCGCCGCCAGTAAATTACCGGCCAGCAGCAGGCCGTACGGGTAAATAAGTGGCGTTGTAAGGATGGCGGTGTTTGTCACTCTCGTTGCCACCACCCCCGGTATTGCAGACGCTAGTGATAAAATAAGCTCTACCGCCAAAAGTGGGCTGCTAATTTTACGCCTGGTTAGCAGGAGGATGAACTGCAGAAGGAGTGAGGTTAGCAGGGCGGCTGCGGCGTAGCTGATTAGGCAAATGGCATACTCAATTGTGCTGGGGCCCAGCGGTGGTAGGTTAGTAAAAGTCCAGATAGCAGCCGACAAAGCAATGGCTAAAAAAATGCGGTTTTCAGATTTTTGCAAGTTGCGGGCAATAACCGTTAGCCCTAAACCTATATAGAGTGATCCGACGGTAATAATCGCGACGCTTGATAAGTTCATAGCCTGCTTTATATTATGCCACAGGCGCTTTATAAGCGCGAAACCCTTCCTCGATCAGCCGCTTAAATTCCGCCGCTTTCCGCACATTGATATTTGGTTGGTGG